>CAMMYR010000115.1 GCA_946528255.1 uncultured Methanomicrobiales archaeon
CGCGGTCCAGGAACATCTCGTAGGCGTCCACGGTGACCGCGAAAGCGTAGGGGACGCTGAATCCGCTGGAGATCATCTTCGCGATGTTGACGCCCTTGCCGCCGACCAGGAGGATATCCGTATCGGAGGAGTCCAGGGCGACCACCGGACGGGGCTGGTTATCGCTCATCGGCAGGGGATATGGGCTATTCGGGATAATTGAATATCGGTCCGCGCTAACGCCGCTAACCCAGAAACCAATATATCGATAACTGCGATTATGGTGGCGATGACACTGAAGGTGAGGGATCTCATGACCACGGACGTGGTCACTCTAGATGCGACGGATACCGTGAAGAAGGCCGCGATCAAGTTCGCTGTGGACAACATCTCCGGAGCGCCGGTGGTGGACAGCCGCAACCACCTCCTGGGCATCCTGAGCCAGAACGACATTCTGAGAACCCTCCTGAAGTACCAGACCATGGTCGACAAGGACGGCACCGGCGGATCCTCGTTCATGAAGCACTCCCTGGACAACAGCGGGGACGACGAGAGGATCAACAAGCTCTCCGAGGAGATATCGGACATCGAGGTCTCCAAGATCATGACCTACTCCGTCCTCACCACCACCGCGGACGCCCCCATCATGGACGTCCTCAGGGCGATGATCGAGATGGACGTCAACAGGGTCCCCGTGGTCGAGAAGGGAGTCGTCATCGGCATCATCGCGAGGGGCGACATCACCTTCGCGCTGTACAAGAAAAAGGTCCGAAGATGCTGGAAGCACACATCCTGGCCAGCGGCAGCGATGGGAACTGCGCCGTCATCGAGTGCGACGGTGAAGCTATAATGGTGGATGCGGGGCTCAGCTGCAAGAGGCTGATGTCCCTGATGGACACCGCCGGCGTGGATCCTTCGATGATTAAGGCGCTTCTGGTCACCCACGAGCATTCCGACCACATCATGGGGGCCCAGGCCACCGCCAGGAAGCTGGGTATCCCCATAATGACCACCGTCCCCACCTTCGAGGCCTGCGAGTTCGGCAATGTGCAGTTCGTACCGGTGGACCCCACCGCCCCTTTCGAGATCGGGAGCATGAAGGTCACCCCGCTCCCCACATCCCACGATGCCGCGGACCCCCACTGCTACTTCACCGAAACCGACCAGGGCAACGTGCTCATCGCCACCGACACAGGGAAGATGAATTTCCAGATAGCCCACGCCGTGTCCATGGCGGACATAGCCGTGGTGGAATCCAATTACGATATCAGGATGCTCCGCGAAGGCGACTACCCCCCGCCCCTCAAGAGGAGGATCGAGGGCGAGTTCGGCCACCTGTCCAACGTGGATTGCGGCAGGGTGCTGAGGGACAACCTGAAGCCCGGTGCGACCCTTTTCCTGGCGCACCTGAGCAAGAACAACAACGAACCCGACATAGCCAGGCAGACGGTTTCCGACATCACGGGCATAGACCGCAGGCGGATCGACTGCATGGAGTTCCAGTGCGATATCAGGAACCTGAAATGCCGATATCGCGGCGTCGGCCTCACGACGACCGCCTTCTGCATCCTCGACAGGGCATCCGCCATGACCTTCGGCATGACCACGATGTCCTCCTTGGACAGCTTGTAATCCCTGTCGGGCCCCACGAACGGCGGGAGGTCCTCCAGTATCCTCAGGATGACCGGGGCGTACTCATCGCCCGCGGGCGCCGCAGGCGCCTCAGGCACGGGCTTCTGGGTCATATCCCCCATGAACACCGCATCGCTGTCATCCGGGAATTCGGCCGGCATGTCCGAAGAGTCGTCGAATGACTCCTCCGGGTCCTCCTCGGGCTGCTCCTCCGGCATGGCCTTGGGCACTGCCTCCGGCTTGGGCGCCGGGACCTCCGAGGGCTCCGTATGCTTGGTCATGACCGCCTCCGGCTCCGGCATCGGAGCCGGTTCCGGCGCGGGTTCGTCCAGGCGTGTCTCGCGATAGGGCTTGCGCCCCCTGAGCCCGTCGACCAGGCCGAACTGGCGGCGCATGAGGTCCTGCAATTGGGCATAGAACTCCCTCTCCTCCGGGACCATGGCTTCCAGGGATATCCCGCTGGACGAAGCGGAGCGGACGGCCATCAGGCATATCTTCCTGTTGCGGAACTCGATCAGATCCCTCACGATGCGGTCCGCTTTCTTCCTATGCTCGTTGGCCCCTTCGCACATTATGGACTCGGGATCCTTCTTCAGCTCCCTGGCGTAATCCTCGCTGAGCTTGTTCATGAGGTCGGCTATGGCCTTGAAGAGGTCCTGCCTGACCGGGGAGAGCGAGCCCCCGTTCTTCTCTACCCTGTAGATTTCCGAGAGTTCCTCGAATGTCATGGGCTGATAGGCGGGGCTCATCCCGACTCCATCATCGGGCGCGTAGATAACCTTTCGCCACCCTCCTGCCGATACGAGCGCTTAATAACCGCCCCGCCCCTCACTCCGCCATGGATATCTCCGACGTCTCACGCGCGAAGCAGGGCTCCCTGGAAGTGGATGTCCTGGTCTCGCCCAGGTCCAACCGCTCCGGGCCCGAGGGCTACGACGAGTGGAGGAAGAGGCTCATCCTCAGGGTCAAGGCGCCCCCGCTTGACGGCAGGGCCAACCAGGAGGTGGAGGAGACGCTCAGGGATATAACCGGGTTCAAGTGCGAGGTGACCTCGGGCCACCTCAACAGGCAGAAGACCGTGACTGTGCACGGGGATCCGGAGAAGGCGATGGAAGCGCTCAGGGAGGCGGCGGATGGACGCCGCCGAGAGGCTGGAGCGGATGGATTCCGCCATCGACGATTTATGCGAGCTGGCACTGTCCCATATCATACTCATAGAGGGCAGGAACGACGCCCTGGCGCTCCGCGAATTGGGAGTGGAGGCGGACATGTTCTGCGTCCAGAGCGGGGGCGGCCCGGTCAAGGCCGCCGAATACGCCTGGAACCTCGGCAGGCCGGCGGTGATCCTGACGGATTGGGACCGCAGGGGCGATTCCCTGGCGGACGACCTCAGGAGGAACCTGAGCTCGCTGTGCGTGAGATACGACGACTCCATAAGGGACAGGCTGTCGCATATATGCGGGCAGTTCTGCCCCGATGTGGAGAGCCTCCATCTGGTGAGGCGGATGCTCGCGAAGCAGGCGGAGCAGTTCCGACTTTACCATCCATCAAACGTAAAAACATGCAACAATCTTATCTGCATGATGTAATTTTCAACGCGGTGTATGAAATCGCACCAAGGATCCGGCGGAAAAAACCGCCCGAAAGCCAAGAGAGCGGTCTACGATTCGCTCTCACGCAACTTCTTCAACGACAGGGAGAACGCCGCGGACTTCTACAATGCTACGCACGAGGGATCGCCGCGGATCTCCGCGGACGACGTGGAGATAGTCACGCTCGACAGGGACAGGGCCATTGTCGATGACTTTTACAACGACTGCGGGTTCAGAGTGGGGGACCGTCTCATCATCATGCTGGAGGTCCAGACATCCCATGACCTGACTCTGCGCGGGAGATATCTGGCATATCTCGCGCTGACCATATTCAGGTATTATAGGAACCTGGGCAAGGCCGATGATGAAAGGCTGAAAGAACTGCTATCCGTCGAGCTGTACATCATCTATCTTGGCGAGGGCGTAGGGTACGGGGACTCCTTCACCCTGCTGCACACCCCTGCCGGAAATATCGAGGCCAGAGTCTGCAGGGAGTTCCCCCGTAAATACAAGAGTGGAGAATTACTTATATTCTTCAAGCGTGTTAGAGAACGTAGGGTGGAGGGCATGACGCGCCAGGAAATGGCCGAGATGATCCTCCAGGTGATAGACGAATTTGAGGAGGAAAGCGTCCTCAAGGGGTACCTGATGGAGCACAGAGGTGAGATCGTGGAACCTATGATAGAGTTTCTCCAGAACTTCGACAAGCC
>CAMMYR010000116.1 GCA_946528255.1 uncultured Methanomicrobiales archaeon
GAGATAGGAATGTGACTGGAGTTCAGACGTGTGCTCTTCCGATCTGGTTCGACTCCGTGAAGGAGCTGCACGCGGCCGCGGGAGTCAAGATATCCTGCCAGAACTGCGAGGGCGTCATCGCGGGAGCTCCGATCCTGGTGGTCAAGGGGCCCAACGACCCTGCGATACAGACGCTCGTGGAGGAATCCAGCATCAAGATCGAGGTGCAGGAGAAGGGCATAACGATCAAAGCGGACGCCATAGGATCCCTCGAAGCCCTCGCTTTCGAGGCCAAGGCCAACGAGATCCCCATACGCAAGTACGGGGTCGGCGAGATAACCCGCAGGGACATCGTCGAGGCGGCCTACGGCGACAAGAAGAACAGCGTCATCCTCGGATTCAACGTCGGTCTCTCCAAGGATGCGGAGGCCGAGCTGGCCAACCACGAGGATCTGAAGGTCATGACCAACCAGATCGTCTACCAGCTCATCGACGACTACCTCGAGTGGGTCGACGACAGCAAGAAGAAGACCGATACCGACAAGCGCTCGGAATTCTCGTTCCCGGCGAAATTCAGGATCCTCCCGAACTGCACCTTCCGCACCAGCAAGCCCGCCATAGTGGGCGTGAGGGTGCTGGCCGGGCGCATACGCCCCGGCGAGAACCTCATCGGCGCCGACGGCAGGGATGCCGGCAGGATCAAGAGCATCCACACCGGGGAGGACGCCCTGAAGGAGGCCAAGCAGGGCGACGAGGTCGCCGTTGCTATAGAAGGGGTCACCGCAGGGAGGCAGATCAACGAGGAGGACGTCCTGTACGTGGACCTCATCGGATCCGCCATCAAGCAGCTGCGCGAGCTGGACCTCAACGAGGACGAGAAGATGGCCATGGAAGAGACCGTGGCGATCAAGCGCCAGGAAGACCCCTTCTGGGGGATGTGAGAGCAGGGCACATGTCCTACTTCACCCGTCCGTTCTTCCTGCTCGTCGAAACCTTCTGGACGGTGCTGCCGCTGGTCGTCGTCATAGACGTTATCGCGCTGTATCTGTTGATCTTCAAGGAGAAGATGGACCCCAGGTCCTTCGCATTCTGGACCGCCCTGATAATCGTGTTCCCGTTCGTGGGCTTCGCATTGTACCTGATCTACGGCTGCACCCTGTACTCCGGGAGCATCTTCGGCAGGAAGCTGGGCAGGGACCGCGAGATGGGGATCATGGACGATCCCCGCATAAGGGGCGCGGACATCCCCACCGACGGGAATTCCGCCAGGTTCTACGAGAACCTCACCATCGCCATGTCCGATTCCGTCAGGGACGTGGCGAACGCCGGGAAGAGCATCTTCATCATGATCCACAGGGTCCCCAGGGCGGAGCTGTCCGCATTAGTGAACGCAATCTGCGAGAGGGCCCGCGCCGGGATCGACGTGAGGCTCCTGATGGGCAGGGGGCTGCCGATGAACATACTCCACATCAGGCGCATGAAGGCCGCGGGGGTCAGGTTCAAGATGTTCAACAGGAGGTTCTTCTCCCTGGTGTCCACCTCTTTCCGCTTCAGGAACCGCCGCGTCATGATGGTCGTGGACAACTCCATAGCCTACGCCGGGCAGCAGTCCCTGCTGAGGGTCCGCGGCCCCGCCGCATCGAGGCTCGGAGCCCGCTTCCTGGCCGATTGGGCCTTCGCCGCCGGCCGGAGGCCGGAGGAGGCCCCCATGGCCCCCAAGGCCGGGGATGTGAAGGTACAGGTCGTATCCTCCGGTCCGGACCTCGGATCCGAGATGAACCCCTCCATGACCGAGTACGTGGCACTGATCAAGGAGGCGAAGCAATCCATCGTCCTCTCCGAGCCCTACCTGGTGCCGGACGAGAACGTGTACAATTTCCTCAAGCTCTCGGCCCTGTCCGGAGTGGATGTGTCTGTCATAGTGCCAGTCAACGGCAGCCACTGGTACCAGAGGTGGAACACCGCTTCCGCCGCATCATCCATGGCCGCCTCCGGCGTCAGGATCTTCTTCTGCCGCGACAAGTTCCCCGAGAGCATCATGATAGTCGACGGAAGGTACATCGGGGCGGGGATGGCCCCGTTCAACGGCAGGGCGATGCTGCAGGACTTCCACACATCCCTGGTACTGGATTCCGAAGCTGTGTGTTCCAAGGCGATGGAGATGATGGACGGGCTGATATCCCGCTCCGCGGAGATGGAAGCGGGAGACTACGAATCCAGGACCGTCGGGGACCGCCTCAAGGCGGCGGTCTCCAGGTTCATGATGCTTTTCAACCGAGGCGATGGCATGGGTGCGATCGACGATTTCCTGGGATGGACGAACTTAATCGCCGACACCGTCATGGTATTGGTGATAATCGACGTGCTGGCTATCATCGCCTTCATGCTCCTGGAGAGGTGCGACCCCAGGTCCTTCTTCGCTTGGATAATCGTGCTGCTGTTCGTGCCCCCGGTGGGCTTCATACTGTACCTCTACCTGGGCCGTACGATCTACTGGCACACCGGCCCGTACAACGACGCCTCCTTCTGGAGGTCCAGGTTGGGGACGTCCCGCAGGGACCTGGATGACGATCTCAGGAATTACGATGGCTACGGCGATGCGCTGAAGGTGGCCAGGGTCCTCTCCAACGCCGGCGCCGACACCTACACCAGGAACAACGACATCAAGGTGTACACCGACGGCACCGAGCTCAGGAACGACATGTTCGATGCCATGAAGGCCGCCGAGAGGTCCATACTGATCGAATACTACATCATCCGCGACGACAAGGACGGGAACGAGCTCATGGACATCCTGATCTCCAAGGTGAAGCAGGGCGTGGAGGTCCGCCTGATGGCTGACGGCTTCGGGATAAAGAAGGGGCCGTCCAAGGCCATCAAGGAATTCAAGGCGGCCGGAGGACACTACGCTGTATTCCACTACTGGCTCAAGCTGTTCCTCAGCCCCAAGAAGAGCCACCGCAACCACAGGAAGATCGCCATCATCGATGGCAGGATGGCGTTCTGCGGAGGATTCAACATCGGGGACGAATACCGCGGGGAGGGGCCCCTGGGACATTGGAGGGACGCTTCCATCCGCGTCGAGGGGGACGGGATCATCCCCATGTACATCAACTTCGCAGAGGATTGGAAGTACACGAGCAGGAAGGACCGCCTGGGCAGCACCTGGGAGTACCTGGACCCGGCCATCAGGGACCACAGGGGGGAGGACAGGATGCAGCTGGTTTCCGGAGGGCCGGACACCATGCCGAACAACCAGGTCCCGATGCAGTATCTGGCTATGATCCAGAACGCCAAGGAGAGGGTTTACATCACCACCCCGTACCTGGACCCCGACGAGTCCACCAAGGCCGCGCTGATGTACGCGGCGCAGTCCGGGATCGACGTCCGCATACTGATACCGGACAAGAAGGACCACATCTTCCTCTACTGGAACAACCTCACGTTCGCCAACGAGCTCATGCAGGCCGGTGTGAAGGTCTACAGGTACCACGACGGGTTCATCCACGAGAAGGCCATCGTCTCCGACGACAGATGCTGCTCCATAGGATCGGCGAACCTCGATTACAGATCGCTGTCCCTCAACTTCGAGACCAACGCGGTGATTTACTCCGAGAGGATAACCAAGCAGGTGGCGGATCAGATCCTGGCGGATATCGACAGATCGTCCCAGTACTCCTGCGAGGAGTTCGAAGCCAGGACCCCGATGATGAGGATCCGCATGGCCGTGTCCAGGTTGATGTGGATGCTGGCACGATCCGTTTATTTCGCATCTAAAAACATATTTATATCTAAAATTGTATCTACAATTATATTGCGCAATACGTAACAGCTGCACCCCAATTCTAGCAACCGAGCAGCCCTCCAGCGCAATATTCCGAATTCGAAGTACATCCTATAAGATCGGAAGAGCG
>CAMMYR010000117.1 GCA_946528255.1 uncultured Methanomicrobiales archaeon
ACCATGTAGATCATGTTGCTGGCGAATTGAAACATGATCATGGCTGCGAACAGCACCGAGCCGATGACGAGCCCGGCGAAGAACAGCATGAAGAACGTGGCATCGCTGAAGAACGGCTGCTCCACAGCGGGATACGTGTACTTCCTCATGATGATCCACATGAGGGCCAGCGCGGGGCCGATCCCGAGAACCATCGCGACTCCGAACATCAGGTCCATGCCCGAGTGATGGGAGTATATTATAAAAAGGAGGGTGCAAGGGTCCGCCGTCGCTCCGGGCGGACCATCAGCTTGTCGTAGTAGTGGACCACCATGCAGGACTTCTCGCATTTGCCGCAGGAATTGCATCTCTCGGGGTCCACCCTCATGCCGCCCTTGATCCTGATGGCCTTCCTGGGGCAGCCCTTCTCGCATATCCCGCATTCGGTGCACATCTCCGCCCTGATCATGGCCTTGGCGGCCCTCTCGAACACGAGCTTCGCGTTCTTCGCATCCGGGGCGGTAACAGATACCTGCCCCCCTCCGAACAGCTTGGCCCTGCCGTTGGGCAGCTTCAGCAGCGCTATCTCGAACTCCGGCGAGTACTTCACCTCGCCCACGGTCCTCAGGGCATCCTCCACGTAGGAGAAGTCCCTGATCCTCTCCATTCTGATGACCGCCTCCATGGAGTATCCGCCGGCGGTACAGGGGGAAGCCCCCTTCAGCATGTCCATGGACAGATTGGACGATGCTTCCGGTTTCATGCGCAGGTCCATGCCCTCGGCCAGCAGGACCATCTTCGGCGGGAGGACCTTCCATCTCCAGAATCCCATGTCAGCGTATTCCGGGGGGAGCCCCCTGGATTCGGCGTACCTGTGCAGGTACGATTCCCAGACATCGTACAGCTCGGGGTGTATCCTGCCGGTGTTCCTCCATTCGCTGGAGAGGCATGAGGGGCAGAGATAGCATCCGATCCTCTCGAAGTCCCTGTCGTACAGCGGATTGTAGTCCATGCCGTGCATCAGGATGTACCCCCAGACCTCCGAGGCGTTCCAGGATCTGATGGGATTGAGGTTGATCTGATTGGGGACGAACGGGTTCTTGGTGACGAATCCGATCCCGGAGCGGGCGAAGGATTCCAGCCACCTGTTCCCCTCGACGGTTATCGTCCCGTCGGGATACGCCTCGGAGATGAGGTCGGTGACGGGCCCGAGCTTGCAGACCTTGCAGCACCACCGGAAATCCTTGGCCGGGGGTCCGAAGGAATCCACATTGTCGCAGAACCCGTTCCCGCCGCGCGCGGTGCGCACCACGGCGCCGTTGGCCTCGGAGAATCTTTTGGCGTATTCTAGCGTCTCTGGGATCTCCAGGCCGCTGTCGATGTTGATCAGTCCCAGATCGCCGTCGACCGCCTGCCTGGCCAGGCCGTAGGCCGCCAGGGAGTCCTTGCCTCCGGAGAAGGAGACTGTCACGGGGAGGTTCCTGACGTTCCTCTCCTCGAGGAACCTCCTGATCTCCTTCACGCCGCGCTTCCCTATGGATTTCAGATGCTGGCGGTTGCAGTCCACGAAACCCTCCAACGAGCATCTGGCTATGTGCATCTCAGAGGGTGCGTTGAGGTCCCTTATCTTCACCGCGCGCTCCGCATCAGATATCGAGCCGGAATCCGCCAGGGCGATGCCCGGGCCGACCTTGGAGCCCTTCCTGAGTATGACCGGATCCCCTTCTTCGAATTTACCTATCACACCAGTGACATTCGCTCCTGGCACTGTCTTCCCTTTCAGGTGCCCTGACATCCCGGAGAAGGATACGATGTTCTTCACGGCAACGGGATCGAACAGGTCCGCCCCGGGCTGCCTTATCTCCAGGACCAGGTGGTCCAGCCTGAGGTCGAACCTCAGTATGCCCAGGACGGTGCCGTAGGCGATTATCTCGTCCGTACGGTCCTCGCCTGGCACTTTGTTGAGGAACATCATCGCGCCGTCCAGCGGGGAAGAGGTCCCGAAAGCTTCCTCGAACAGGCGCTTCACGACGCCGACGCTGTCTCCCATGCAGGGGCGGACATCCCCGGGGCTGTTCACCTGGAACTCCCTTCCCCCGGATCCGCATACGGAGCATTGGCCGCCCAGCAGCAGCGAGCCGCAGGCATCGCACCACCTGAACGTCTCCTTCCCGTGGGCGGAATTCCGCTTGTCGTCGGCCATCGACCATGGGAGAGTGGTTCATCTTTATTAACAGGCGCGCCATAGAGGGTGGCATGTACGATGAGGATGGGTTGTACCGCATCAACCCCGAGAGGGGGAAGATCAGATTCTCCAAGATCGAGGTCAGGGACATCCTGATCTCCATGGTCGTCCTCGCGGCGTCGTTCACCATCCTCTACCGCAGCGGAAGCATCCTGAAGTACTTCGAGTGCCACCTCGGGGAGGATATGAAGTACGTCGGCCTGTTCGCCATGTGCTTCGGGCTGGTCATATTCAGCTTCCTGCTGCACGAGCTGGGTCACAAGTTCACCGCCCAGAGGGCGGGGCTGTACTCCGAGTACCGCATGTACCCCATAGGATTGTTCATCACGCTGCTCACATCGGTCATCGGATTCCTCTTCGCCATGCCCGGCGCGGTCAACATCGCAGGGCAGATGGATCAGAAGACCTATGCTAAGATCAGCCTGGCCGGGCCGGTGGTCAACATCATCCTGGCGGCCGTGGGTATCGTCGGCACTCTGGCGCTCGACGGGGAATCATTAGTCGTTCCGTTCTTTATGCTTGGGAGCCTGAACTCCATCCTGGCACTGTTCAACATGCTGCCAATACCGCCTCTGGACGGTTCCAAGATCGTCGGGTGGAATCTGCCGGTCTACATCGTGGTGATCGCAATCGCTGCTGCCGAATTCGCCTATGTTATGTTCTTCATGCCAGCGCCCCACTGGGCTTGATACGTCACTAAGCAGTCGGCGAGCAAAATGATAGCGTCAGCGTATGCTGTCCTGCTGGCCTAAGTATGAGTATGAGTATGAGTGTAAGTATAAGTGTAAGTATAAGTGAGAGACAGCGGGCCCTAATAAATACGAGTTACTAGGACAACACCCACTGATCTCCCAGTTTTATAGCGGCTATCTCGACACTCTTAGCATCCGGTGCCATCGTGTATACAGAGGAGCGCCTGAACAGCTCGAAACAGATGCTCCGCCTCAAGTATCGATCGTGCGGATTCGCATGTACTCGGGGCAGGGGTACCTCAGGTTCCTGAGGATGGATCCCTCCCACTGTTCCAGCTTGCCGGGATTCAGGATGTTCTCCGGGTCCATGGCGGCCTTGATAGCCCTTATGGTGGACATCTCGGATGCCCTCTCCTTCATGAAGTTGGGCGCCTTGGAGATTCCCACTCCGTGCTCGCCGGTGACGGTGCCGCCGAGCTCCACGCAGACATCGAAGATCTCGTTGACGGCGGCGACCCCGCGGTCCCACTCGTCCTTGTCCTTCGGGTCGATGACCATCTTGGTGTGGAGGTTCCCGTCGGATGCGTGACCGTAGGTGGCCACGGTGACCCTGTACTTCTCGGCGATCTCCTGGAACGCCTTGACGGCCTTGGGGACCAGGGAGACCGGGACGCCCATGTCGTCCGCCAGGGAGACGGAGGAGCATCCGGGCTTCAGCGCGGAGAGCGATGTCATGACGGATTTCCTGGCATCGGTCCACTTGGCGATGAGCTTCTTGTCCTTGGTTGCGATGACGTCGGTGGCACCGATCTGGTTGGCCACCTCCTCAACGATCTTGATGTCCCTGTCCACGACCTCGTCGGTCTCGCCGTCCACTTCGACGATGCACAGTGCGCCGCAGTCCGGCAGGGGGTTGCCCCTGGCCTTGTTGACCGCGTTGATGCTGACGCTGTCCATGAGCTCGCAGGAGGCGGG
>CAMMYR010000118.1 GCA_946528255.1 uncultured Methanomicrobiales archaeon
AGGGCAGGGCCACCCCATACATCGGGTTCCTCCACCAGGAGTACACCCTGTACCCCTTCGACACGATCCTGCAGAACCTCAGCACCTGCATCGGCATGAAGATGCCCGCGGAGCTGGCCAAGGTGAAGGCCATCCAGGTGCTCATGAGCGTAGGGTTCCCGAAGCAGGACATCGAGAAGATCCTGTACTCGTACCCGGATTCCCTCTCGGTGGGCGAATGCCAGAGGATAGCCTTCGCCCAGGTGCTCATCAAGGAGCCCAAGATAATCATACTCGACGAGCCCACCGGAACCATGGATCCGATCACCAAGACGATCGTCGCCAAATCGGTGATCAGGGCCAGGGAGACCCTGGGCGAGACATTCATCGTGGTCAGCCACGACATGGACTTCGTGCTCAACTGCTGCGACCGCGCCGCCTTCATGAAGGCCGGGAAGGTCGTCACCATAGGCGAGCCCGAGGAGGTCCTTGAGCAGTTCAGCGTCGAACCCGCCCCCAAGGACGAGCGAGACCGTTCCTGAAGGTGATACGAATGAAGCAGAAGATGGGTCGTCATCTGAGCTTCGTGGAGTGCAGGGAGTCCATGGGACTCGGAGTCGGAGGCGGTCTGGCCCAGAGGGCCACCATCTCCGAGTCCGGCAGGGACGTCGTCGCGATAGCGATGGGCCCCGGCCGCAGGCACATCACCAAGCCAGTATGCGAGATAACGTACGCCCTCCGCGAGGAGGGCATAGACACCAGCGTCCTGGTCGTCAACGCCGGATCGGGCGTTCCCGCGGACGCGCCGGACATGACCACCGGCTCCTACTTCGGCCTCGACCCCATCGAGGTGGAGAGGATCCAGCAGTACAAGGTGGCCCTGATCCACCTGGGCAACGTCAGGATGCACATCATCTACAAGGCCAGGCTGATCCTCAGGAACGTGGACATCCCGGCCATAGTGGTTGCACAGTGCCCGGTGGACTACGAAGACTTCGCCGCCATAGGCGTCAAGACGTCCGTGGTCATGCCGCCGGAGGACAAGATACAGACCAAGGGGGAGATCGTCCAGATCGTCACCGGCGTCGTCAGGGGAGTCACCTGCACCCAGGACAAGCTGGACGAGATCGTCTCCAAGGTCCAGTCCATGCTGCCGGAGCGTGATTGAGATGAAGGTCATCGTCAACGGCAGGGAGAAGTCCCTGAAGGAGGGGGCGACCCTCAAGGACGCCCTCGAGGGCGAGGCTTACGTCAAGGACACGCTCATCGCCGTGTACCTCTCCGAGGACAAGGTCGTCAAGGAGACCAGCGACTTCGAGCTGGTCACGCCCCGCGGGACCATGGTCATGCACCTGGACGAGGGCAAGAACGCCGACAAGTGGAGGAAGGTCCTCATGGAGGAGATCCCCAAGGTGAACACCAGATGGGTCACCCACAACATCGTCGCGTTCGGATCGTTCCCTACCGACCTCAAGCTGGACAGGAAGGAGTACCAGTACAAGACCTACGATTGCTTCCTTTCCCTCGGCGGATTCGACAACCACACCACGTACCTGATGGTCGCCAGGGACAACCACAAGGGCTCCTACGGGGCCGGGAAGGCGGTCATCGGGAGGATCACCGTCGGAAGGCACATACTCGGCCTGCTGAAGGAGGGCGACCGCATCACCGAGGTCCGCCCGGTCATGTCCGAGACCAGCACCGAGAACGTCACCGTCACCAAGAAGCTGACCATGAAGCTGGAGGACGGGTACAAGGTGTACACCAACGTCACCGTCAGGCTCAACGAGAAATCCCCCGAATCCGCGGAGCACCTGCTGATCCTGGCATCCGACGGCACCATCCGCGCCGACAAGGTCGCCGGGAGCATGGTGGCCTGCGAGGAGGACCTGGACGTCGAGATTCCCGCGGAGGACGCGGCCACCAGGGAGGACGGCGCCGTAGCCGTCAGGAACCAGGGCGTCGGAACCGGCCGCCTCATGTTCTACAAGGACCGCAGGCAGGTGTCCCCCGCAATAAACATCGCCGGGAACATCACCACCGGGAAGGCGATCATCGCATACGCCAAGGAGGGCGACATCTTCACCGTGGTAACCGAGCCACCGAGGGCGCTGGCCGTCGGTCTCACCCAGAAGGCGGGAGCCGCATTCCTCAAGGAGAGGGGCATAGAGCAGGTCCGCACCGGCGACGCATCCGACGATGCGATCATAGTGGAGCAGTCCCCGGAGCACACGGTCATAGCCATGAACGAGGGCAAGGTGGAGACATTCGGCGTTCCCAGGGACCGCGTCTTCAAGATCGAGCTCTCCGACAAGGACCCGCTCAGCAAGCACTATTTCAAGAAGGTCACCGGCCTGAACCACAAGCCGGTGGGCTCCATCAAGGTGCAGTTCACATTCGAGGGCCTCCCCATGGTCACCTTCTACGGCGACGAGATGAGGGCCCAGAACCTGTACCCGCAGGACCCGTTCAAGAAGGTCAAGCGCGGGGACATCGGCATAACCAACCAGGCCAGGCCCCACCACGGGCTGATAGGCATCAGGCTGGAGGACAGCAAGGAATACGGCCCCACAGGCGAGGAGCCCTACGGGACCAACCTGGTCGGCAGGTTCGTCGACGACCTCGACAGGCTGATGGACGGCCTGAACGAGGAGGACGTCGTCTACATCACGGAGGCAGACCTATGAGCGAAGAGAGGGAGACGAGATTGTTCATGATCTCGCCGAGGTCCATGCTCACACCGGACCAGCTGGTCCGCATGGTGCATTCCTTCGGCGAGGGAGTCATTGTGAAGGAGACCTGCTACGGGTGCCTGGTCGAGGCACCGCGCAAGGTCGTGCTGCAGATACTGGCGAAGGTCAGGGAGGACTACCCCCACGAGGTGTTCTCCAAGATCAGGGCCTACCCCTGCAGCGACCCCCGGAGGTGCCGCGCACAGCACGGCACCAGGCCCGGGTTCGCCCAGCTCGAGGAGGAGTGGGCGCTTCTGTCAAGGATACAGGTCGGGCTCGACAGAGTGGACAAGGGCGCGAAGTACGTGCCCCCGGCCGAGAAGAAACGCATTCCTGTAAACGATTTCAAGAAGATTTGCGAGGTGCACTGATGAAGGTCTTCATAGATCCGCCCAACAGCCTGGTGCTCTTCGACCTCGTGGAGAGGTTCGGGCACCAGCCGCTCAGCACGATGGCGGCAATCCAGGAGAGGGTCGACAACCTTGAGGTTGACATGCCCCCTATGAACGTCACCCTCGACGATGTCGTCAAGGGACTGAAATACGCCGGGGTCGAAGTGCCCTCCGGCATCCGCGGCAGGATGGCCCTCTGGGGCCCCCTCATAGAGGAGGCCGATGCGGCCATAGTCATGGACGACTGCCCCTACAGCTTCGGCTGCGTGGGGTGCGAGAGGTCCAACCTGATGGTGAAGTACCTCATCAAGAGGCGCGGCATCCCGGCGCTCCACGTGAGCTACCCCGAGGATGACGAGCAGGCCACCAACTTCGTCGCCCAGACGAAGGAGTTCCTGGAGGGATTGAAATGACAATCAAGATAGCGCAGCTCTCATGCGGAACGGAATACAGCAGCGTCCAGTACGAGATCGAGAAGGCGGCCAGGTCCGTAGGCGCCAAGATCGTCTACCCCGACGTGTCCGCAGCCGATATAGACGAGGCGGTCAAGAGGTTCGGGTTCAACCCCCGCTCCCCCCAGCTCAAGCTGATGATCGCCCGCGCCGCCCAGCTCGCCGACGGCAAATACGATGCGGACGCGGTGTTCATCACCACCTGCTTCAGGTGCGCCGAGGCCGCCCTGGTCAGGAACGAGCTCAGGAGGTTCATCCAGGAGAACACCAGGC
>CAMMYR010000119.1 GCA_946528255.1 uncultured Methanomicrobiales archaeon
ATCCCGCTGATTCTCATAGTCGCGCTGGGTGTGATCTGCACCATCAAGCTGAAGGGGCTCCAATTCACCCGCCTCAGGGAGATGGCGAAGATAACGTTCACCAGGGAGAAATCCGAGCACGGGAAGGTCACATCCTTCCACGTGTTCTGGCTGAGCATGGGCAACCGTATCGGCGTCGGGAACATCATAGGTCCCGTGACCGCCATCCTGCTCGGAGGTCCCGGTGCGATATTCTGGATGTGGATATTCGCCACCATCGGCGCCGCCACCAGCTTCGTCGAGACCACCGTCGGACAGATCTACAAGTCCCGCAGCCCCGAAGGGCACTTCATAGGAGGGCCCGCCTACAACGTATCCAAAGGGCTGAGGATGAAGAAGCTGGGCATCACCGTTGCGGTGATCATGATCCTGGTGTACATCGGGGGATACGTGCTCTCCGAGATCTGCACAATATCCACTTCGTTCACGGCCGCGTTCGAGTTCGAGCACAACACCCTCGTCATATCCCTGATCCTCACCGCCATCGCGGTGCTGGTCGTATTGGGCGGATTCAAGCGCGTGGCCCAGGCCTCCGTGGCATTGGTCCCCGGTATGGCCGTCCTGTGGATAGCCTGCTGCATAGGCGTCATCATCCTCAACTTCGACGGTATATCCAACGCGATATCCTCCATATTCACCAACGCGTTCTTCGTCCCCTCCGCCGTCGGAGGGGGCATCGGAGCGATGATCACATGGGCCCTCAGGAGGGGCATATGGTCCAACGAGGCCGGAGAGGGAACGACCACCAACATCTCGTCCTCAGCGGATGTTAGCCACCCCTGCATGCAGGGTCTGTCGCAGTCCTTCGGAGTGCTCATCGACACACTGGTGTGCACAGTGACCGCGCTGGTCATCCTCTCGTTCGCCGATTACGAGGCGCTCGTCGATCTCGACATGGGGGAATCCGAGCTCATCCAGCACATCTTCTCCGGAGCCATGGGCGGCATCGCCCCGACCGTGGTGTTCCTGTTCATGTTCGTGTTCGCCATCACATGCTTCATGGGCGATGTGGTCATAGGGCACAACAACCTGAGGTTCATCACCGAGAACAGGTACGCCAAGTACGGCATGTACGTGTTCATCATCGCGGTTGTGTTCCTATCGTCCTATTACGCATCCGAGGGGCTGTATGCGATCATGGATGTGTTCCTGGGCGTTGCCGCCATAATCAACTGCTACGTGATGTTCAGGCTCAGCAAGCGCGCCCTGGAGGCATACGACGATTACCGCGCCCAGAAGGAGGCGGGGATCGAGAACCCGGTGTTCCACAAGAGCGTCCTGTCCGATCAGACCGGGGTCACGGAGTGGGATGACCGAATCGCGATGGCGCAGGGAACCATTCGAAGATTTGGAGAATGGTGCAAGGGACGAGATTTGAACTCGCGGACCGCTAAGGACTAGCCCCTCAAGCTAGCGTCGTTGGCCATGCTTGACTACCCTTGCACTTGGGGTTTCGTATAGGCACCTTGTTAATAAAGATTTGGTCAGTGCCCGAAGAAGTCCCTTCCGGCCCTGCCCATTGCCAGCACGTTCTCGTCTGGGCTCATCAGAGGGGTCTCGCAACCGGGGGCCAATACGAACCCCCCGCCTTCCGCGGCGAGGCCCATTATCCTGTTGCACTCCTCGGTTATGCCCTGCGGGTTACCGTAGAGGATCTGCTGCACCGGGTCGATGTTCCCCATCAGCGCGATCTTCCCCGCGGCGGCCTTCTTGGCCTGCCCCGGATCCACTGCATGGTCGAAGCTCAGGCAATCGGCGCCAGTATCGAAAAGGCACGGGATCGTATCCAGGGTCTTACCGCATATGTGGATGAACGCGGGTATGGAGGGATCCTCCGCCTTGACATCGGAAACGACCTTCCTGATGGCATCGTGGGAGAATTCCTGGAACATGTCGGCGGAGATCATATCCTCGGATGACGAGGGATCCGCCATCCACATGACCGTCGCACCGGCGTCTACCATCCTCCTCTGGATACCGGACACGTACTGCGTGACCTTGGCCACCAGCTTCTTGACGAGGTCGGGCTCCATCATGGTGTTCATGATCATGTCCTCCATCCCCATCACGTATCCCGCGGTGGTGAACGGGCCCCAGGACAGGCCGCAGATGTGCAGGTCCTCGGGGAGGATCCTCGAGGTCTCCTCCAGGCTCTCAACGAACACCTTGGTGAAGTTGGGGCATTCGGCCGCGGCATACGGATCGAAAAGAGCCAGATCGTCTATCTCCTCGGCATTGGTGGCCTTCTTCCCGTGGACCCTGCCGTAGTCGTTCTCCGGCATGCTGACGTCCATGCCGAGGTCGATGAAGGGCACCTGGGAATCCAGCACGGGCTTGACGAAATCGGACTCCGTCTTCAGGGCGTAATCAACCGAGACCTTCGCAGAAAGCTTAGGATTCCATCTGGCCTCCTCCACCGTAACGCCGGCGCTCCTGGCAGCGGTGACCAGTGCGAAGTTGTTGACCGGCACGCGGTCGGTCTCCTCGAAATTCAGCGCCGCTTCGACGCAGGCCCTGTGCCCTGTATCCTTCATCATCGCCGATGAATCGGTTGCGGGGTATAAAGCATATCGCAGGTGCCTGAAGAACCTGTCCGCGAATTCCCTCGCGGTGGCCGTTCCGCCCATGTCGGGGGTGGATGTACCCTCCGCGTAGGTCGCCCTGAGGGCATCCATCACGGTGTCGGCGCCGGGTATCCTGCTGTTGTACTGGAGGGTCAGCGCCACAGATACCAGCGCGGATGTTGGGTTGGCAGTGCCATCGGGCTGGAAGTCGCCGGGGCGGTTGATGTAGACGAGATTGGTGTTGTCCCCGGGGTAGAAGTAGGGGGCCAGCCTGTTGCCGCCGGTCAGCCCCGCGGCGATCCCCGCGGCCACATTGCTGTAGAGGTCTGCGCAGATCACATTGCGGAATCTCAGCGGGTGGGATACCATCTCCTCGGCCCAACGGATCACGTTGAGATGGGCCCTCTCGAATCCTTCGCCGAAGGTCTCGTCGAAGGCCTGCCTGAAGAGGGCGCTGCTCTCCGGGAAGATGTCGTCCCTGCTGATGCAGGCGACCTCCTTCTCGCCGTGGAGCTTCATGTCCGCGCAGGCGAGCCTCATGGTCCTCTGGTAGAAGGACATCCTGACGTATTTGGTCAGGGTGATGCCGTCGAGCTCGCGGGTCTCCACGGCATCCCTGCCGATCGCCGTGGTCCCCGCCCAGATCTTGGCGCTGACGCCGGATACCCCGTGGTTCCCGTAGGTCTCAAAGGGGCGCATCATGGCGAAGAGCCCCATGTGGGTCTTCAGGACATCGAGGGGGTCGTGCATCTTACCGCGCCCGTCCGTCCTAGGCTGGACCGGGCCGCAGATGACGCCCTTGCACTCGGCGAGGGCGTCCAGGGTCTCCACGTCTATGTCCTGGCCGCACTTCTCGTACGCGGAATAGCCGATGCCACCGGATACGATCTCGAGGCCGGTGGAGACCATGTCCATCGTCTTCACGGCGATGTCCATGACCTCCGGGCCGAAACCGTCGCCCGGGATGACCAGTATCTTATCCATCGGAGCACCCTGTCCACCACTCCCGCGTAGATCAGCGGGAGGGTGATCGTGGCATCTCCCTCGACGGTCATCTTCTTGGCCTCTGGCTTGACCTTGCCCCAGGAGACGGCCTCCCTGATCTGGGCGCCGGAGAGCGATCCGTCGTACTCCATGGCGGTGGTCAGGTAGATGCAGTAGTCCAGTCCTCCGCGGAACTGGTTCCACCAGATGACGTGGTGCTTGGAGATTCCTCCTC
>CAMMYR010000120.1 GCA_946528255.1 uncultured Methanomicrobiales archaeon
ATGATGAGCGAGGGTTGCGCCAACAACGCCGAGCGCATCCTCTCAGACATCGGCAAGGCCGGATTCGGCGACCTCAGGGGGAGCATAGCATCCGAGTGCACCGACGACGCCCTGGTCGAATACGATTACATCTGCATCTCCAAGGACCCCGATTATCCGCGCGGCTTCTTCGATTCCGCCTGCGCATCGGGCAGCCTCCACGCCCTCTACAGGAAGATCTGCCTGGGGGAGGTCGAGGGGGACGATCCCATGATAGAACCCTTCGCCGCCCGCATCGGCGAGGACCGCCAGAAGGTCCTGAAGGGTCTGGAGATCCTTAAGAGGAGGAAGGACTCCGAGAAGGCCGCCCAATGCATAGAGGCGGTCAAGGAAGCCGACAGGCTGAAGCAGTCCATGGGCGCCCTGTTCAACAAGGCAATGAACGGCGACCGCAACGCGAGGGACGACCTCCGCACATATTCCAAGACGATCCCCGACGCGGCCTTCTACCTCGGATACCTGGACGCCTACGGCGCCGGCAAGCCGGTGGAATGGCTGAAGAGCCAGTATGAGAAGGATCCCGATATGGTGGTATCCAAGCAGGCTTCCTTCAAGATCAAGGACGACCCGTTCGGGAAGTTCCTGGTGGCCAAGAACCTCCAGTCCAAGAGGGAGGAGTGGATCCCGGAGATGATGAAGGCGGCGGAGGCCGGCTCCCAGGAGGCCGCGGACGAGCTCATGCCGCTGATCTACAGGACCGATGTCGCCCGCGGTCTGGCGAGGATGTACGCCGCATCCGGCGACCTGGACAGGCTCATGCTCGTCTACCGTTCAGGATTCGACGACATGTACCATCTGGACTGCTACTGCGGCGGCGATCCGGAGAAGATCCTGGAAGCGGGTTCGGAATTGAGGAAGATCTCCGTTTACAAGGAGATCGCCTGGCTCAAGGACCATGCCGACAAAGGGTCCCAGGAATGCAGGGACGCCCTGATATCGAAATCCGCCGACGGGTTCTACAGATGCAAATCCATGCTCTACGCGCTCCACGACATAGGCGCAGATAAGGAGGCCGCCATGCTCTACTTCGAGATGGAGGGCTCCGAGGAGGCTCCCTCCTTCAAATGGCTTTCCAAGGTCTGCACCGACGACGAGGTCAAGGAGCTTGTGAGGAAGCACTACGAGGATGCCGGAAATCCAGGAAGGTTTGACGAGATATTCGCCGACGACGGCTACGTCCGCAAGAGGGATTTCAAGCGCCCGCAGAGGGGCGGTCCCCGCGGTCCGCCCAAGCGCCGCTACCGAACCATTAAGTCCTGTTCGGGTCTAAGGTGGGGTATGACGCACGGAGTGCTGGGGATAATCATCTGCCCCATGGCGGACGACAACCTGGTCTACAGCCTCGGGAAGGACCCCGAGGAGAAGGACATAGTCCTGATCGAGACGGGATACGAGGGCCAGACTGCATCCAAGCTGGAGAAGAACGGCATACCTTTCCGCACCGTACCATGGGCGGATGTGGTGTCCGGAGCGGCCGGACTGGACAGTTCCAGATTCACCATCCTCATCCATTGCACGGATCTCGGATTGCACTCCAGGCCCGATGTACTCAAATCCACCGTGGAGGGCATCGCCAGGGATTTCCAGCCCTATGTGGACGGCATCGGATTCTATCTGGGCACCTGCGGGAACTACGAATGGAACATCCCCAAGTGGTGCGAGGAGCAGGGCCTGAAGCCCGGCGCCATGTTCACAGACGAGAACGGCTGCCTCTGCCACGACTGCGTGGGGATCAACATCGCCGGCGGCCCCAGGTACAAGGACATGCAGAAGAAGTACGTCGCCCACCTGTTCGTGTTCCCAGCCATGGCCACCAACTACGAGGACTTCATGGAGGCCGATCAGGCGGATGCCGCCGCCACCGAGGCCAGCCTCACCCCCGAGATGAGGGAGGTCCTGGGGATAGAGCCGGGAAGGGACGGATACATGAGGTGGCTGTTCTCCCTCGGCGGTTACGAGCACATCCTGAAGCTCGATACCGGCATCGGCGACAGGGAGGAGTTCGAGAAGGGCATCCAGGAGGTCGCCAGGAAGACCGGCCTGAAGATCAGGGAGCCAGAGGAGCAGTGGACCACGCTCCAGCCCACCGACGACCTCTACGCCAAATGCAAATCCTTCCTGGCGCAGCGAGAGGGCCGTCCGATGGAAGTCGACCCCGCATCCATTCTCGTTACGGACAGGGCGGGCTTCAGGGAGTGGCTCGAGGAGAACCACGACAAGGCGAAGGAATGCTACGTCCCGGTCTGCCGCACCCCGGGGCACGAGGCCCTGGAATACCTGGATGCGGTGGAGGAGGCCCTGTGCTTCGGGTGGATAGACTCCACGCACATCGCAACCGGGGAGCATTACTACGTGCAGAGGTTCAGCCCCCGCAGGAAGGGCTCCAGGTTCACGTACCTCAACAGAGCCAGATGCAAGAGGCTGGAGGAGCTGGGCCTCATGACCAAGGCCGGCAGGAGGGTCATCCCCAAGGGGAAGTTCGTCATAGACGAGGATCTGCTGGAGATCATCAGGAAGGACAGGAAGGCCAAGGCGGCCATCAAGACCTTCCCGGAGCTGTACGTGATGGTCCGTTTGGACAACATCATGGCCTGCCGCTCCGAGCCGGAGCTGTTCCGGATGCGCCTGGACAGGTTCATGGAATCCACCAGGCAGGGGAAGATGTTCGGGCAGTGGGACGACGGGGGGAGGCTGGACCACGGCCCCCTTTTCCGCATCCCCCGCAGGAAGTCCGCTCCCAAGGAGCGATTGCTTTTATCGTCCTCGGGATATTACTCATCATGCGCATGGTATTCTTCGTTTCGGGATTGACGTGCCAGGAGTGCGCCGATAAGCTCGAGGCGCATATACAGAGGCAGCCCGGTGTGAATGCGGCCGCCCTGATGGTCACCGGGAAGTTCGTCATCGAATGCGACGATTCGGTCGCTGAGGCGGTGGAGCGCGAGGTCCTGACCTCCGCGCCGAAGGCCCAGGGCGATGTGAAGGCCAAACGCGTCCAGCGATGCTAACTACATTCTACCTATGTTAGATTGGACAATACATCCAAATTATTAATAGCAAAAAATGCAGTTTAACCTTCTAGTGTTAACATGAAGTTCGACAACGTAATGGTGCCTATAGACGGCAGTACCCTGTCGGAGATCGCCGTCGATCTGGCCGTGAATTCCGCCGGAGTTTTCGCAACCCATCTCACCTTCGTGTACGTCGTGGATGCGGCCGAGACCAACCGCTTCGGCGAGGTCGACAGCAATGGAGCGGCCCTCCTGTCGAAGACCCAGGGCAAGATGGCCCTGGAGAGCGCCGCCAAGGTCGCGGAGGCCAAGGGCCTCCCCTACGACACCGTCCTCGAGTTCGGCATCCCGTGGAAGATACTGACCCAGATGTCCAAGGAGAAGGACATGATAATCATGGGCGTTACCGGGAAGTCCGGCATCGCAGCCGGCCGCGTCGGATCCACGGCGAGGAACGTCATCGAGGGAAGCTACTGCCCCGTGCTGACGATCAAATCCAACAACAAGCAGATCAAGACCATCCTCCTGCCCGTCGAGGACGAGAACATGGCCGCGATCGATGTGGCCATCGAGACCGCCAAGCGCATCGACGGCAAGATCACCGTCCTATCGATCAAGAACAAGGAAAACCCCAATAGCGAGAAGGTGGCCGAGGCCGTCGCGAAGAGGATCTCCGATGCGGGCGTCGATGCGGAGAAGGAGCTGGCCGAGGGCAATTCCGTGGACGTGATCGTATCCAGGTCCGGGATGTACGACCTGGTGATAATGGGC
>CAMMYR010000121.1 GCA_946528255.1 uncultured Methanomicrobiales archaeon
GGGGAGGAGAGCCGGGGAGGGCCTTTCGGCCCGTCCCCTCATGTGAGGAAGAACGTTTTGACCTTCGGTGTGAAGAGGTACAGCAGGATGATCAGGTTGATGATGATCAGACCTATGGCGGGATACGCTCCCAGATAGACGTTGTACGCCTCCATGATCAGCGCGAGGACGGATACGATGACCCCGAGGAACCAGAATACGCTCCAGCCCTTGAGGAATCCGAATCCCACAATCATGGAGATCACACCGACGATGGTATTCACGATCGCAGCCGACTTCAGATAGTCGAGGTCGAAATCACCCATGTAATCGGCGATGAAGTCTTCGAACGCGGGCAATGCCAGGCCGAGGATGCCCACGGCGAAGCATATGAGTCCCAAGATGAAGAACAGGACCCCGATCAGGGCGATCAGGATGGGTGTCTTTTTCTCAGACATGATGATTGAATCGCGTTCCTTATTTATATAGGAAATGTAGGAAAGACCGATTCCAGACCATCGGATTTCACAGGTCCCCGTCCCTCATGGAGGAAACTTTCCCGTCGGGATCGCATATCAGGACATCGGCGGCGGTGTTCAGGAACAGGCCGTTCTCCACCACACCGGGCGTGACGTCGATCCTCGACTCCAGGAAGAAGGGATTGTCGATGCCGTTCTCGAACCTGCAGTCGTAGATGTAGTTCCCGCCGTCGGTTACGAAGGTCTTCCCGTCCTTCTGGCGGAGGACCGGGGTGCTGCCCTGCCTGCCCAAGGCGAAGCGGGTGTGCTCGTGCCCGAACTGCAGCACCTCCACCGGGAGGGGCGCCTTGGTGCCGAGCTTCTCCACTATCTTGGAGGAATCCGCGACGATGATCTCCATCTCCGTGGCTGCGGCGACGATCTTCTCCCTCAGGAGCGCCCCGCCCAATCCCTTGATGAGGTTCATCTTGGGGTCCACCTCGTCGGCGCCGTCGATGGTGACGTGGAGCTTGTCCACCTCGTCCAGGTCCACGACCCTTATGCCGCATTCCCTGGCCAGGTTCTCGCTCTGCACCGATGTGGCTACGCAGGTGAGGTCGTATCCCCCGGCTACCAGCTCGCCGATCCTCTTGATGGCGTAATAAGCGGTGGATCCGGTCCCGAGCCCGACGTTCATGCCGTCCTTGACGTATCTGTCCACGGCCTCCTCGGCCACGACCTTCTTCATTCCCGCTGCGTCCAACATGGAGATCGGTACTCTCTATGGCGGAGACCGTATTTAGTTGCTGGGGACCGTTCGGCGGTACCTGCGCCATACCTCCGCCAGGAGGCAGGACGACACCGCGACTATGGCGGCGCCTATGGCCACGGGCAGCCAATCGATGTACGAGCGGTCCGCGGATGGCTGGGGATGGCCCCTGAGGAGATCGAATATGTCGTCTTCATCCTCTTCGACCACCGGGGCGTCCTTATCCCAGACGGCGACCATCGTGACGTCGGTACCAGGCATGGCGAACATCGTTCCGGGGGCGTAGACGGTCCCGGAATACGACCATCCGGCGAAATCGTACCCGTGCCTTTGGCCGAAGTAGTAAGACAGGAGCACATCCTGCCCGGGTATTGCCTCCACGGGGCTCGGAGCCGGCGCGCTGCCGCCCGCGGCATCGTAGAACAGCGTCCTGATGCCGACCCACTGGGCGCGGACAGTGAGCTCCTCGACGGCGCCCGTGTGCTCCAGGAAGGTTACTATTTCTCCATCGGACCAGTCTATGGTGCGGTCGTGGAAGACGCCGGTCCATCCCTCGAACTTGTACCCCTGGCGCTCGAAGGCGTTGGTCCTTATCTTGGTTGGGGTCTCCAATCCTACGGTCTGCATGTCCATGGTCCCGGCGGTCCCCCCGTTGGGGTCGAATGTTATCCTGACCTGCGGATATTCCCAATGGGATCTGACAGTGACCGGTCCGGTGAGAGGATACGCATCGCCGGGGGAGAGAACCACGCCCTCCTTCTCCCAGCCCAGGAACTCGTATCCGGGCGTGGAATTGGTCAATCCGCCCTTATCCGAGAGCGATATCTTCCCTCCGAGGGGTGCGACGGCAGCTTCCGGCACGGTTCCGCCCTCTCCTGCACTGTCCCCCTTCTCGTAGGTGACGGTTACGGAGAACGCATCCTCCGACATGACGTACGCCAGGCGCGCGGCCACTGTGTCCCAGTAGTTATCGACATGCTGGGAGGCCTGCATCGAAGCTAGACCCACACTGCCGACGATGGCGCACACCTGGTGCGATGAAGCTTTCTCATCGATAAATATTCCGGAACCCGTTTTGTCCAGCCCGGTCGATGCGGTATCCGACACGGAGCTTGGCAGATCCCATGAGATCGTGGAGGTGTTTGTGGAAGTGATGCTCGTACCAACACGGTTGCGCGAACTAAACGTCGCATCGGGGATGATCTTCTGCCCCGGACCGGCTATGGTGGATCCCCCGAGGGAGTTGCCCGCGTAGAGATCGAGATTCACGAACGCACCGACGCTGGGGGCGAGGAGATTCCTATAGAAGTACGAGTCACCCAGGAACTCCCATTTCATCCAAGTGCTCTCGAGGAACAGCTTGCTGGTCACTCCGCTGCTGCCTCCATAGACCCATCCCCTGCTATCCGCAGTGCCTGTGGTGCCCGCATACTTGTTACTGAACATCGTTATGGCATCCTTGGTGCCCATGACGGTGTAGGCCATCATCTTGTAGAGCGTCCAGTGATAGTAGTTCCACACCTGGTATGCGGAGCCTGGAGCGGAGGCGTTGGCATTGGCGGCAGCCATGAACTGGTTGTGCGTCTTGTTCGATACGACCGAGCCACCTGTGGCGGATCTCAGCACGTCGCCGGACATGGATCCTTCGTACACTCCCAGCCCGATGTACTTGCTCATCTCCTCCTTGCCGGCGGCGGTGGTGTGGGTGTGGGCGTAGGCCTTCATGCCCTCTGGTACCGTGTAGACGGTCTCGGCGCCCTTCAGGTTCCCGGAGAATGGCTTGTTGGACATGTAAAGATGGTTCGCATCCGATACCCAGTAGACCGCGGGCAAGACCAGCATTATGTTGTAACTTGCAAGGGTGTAGTCGTTACCGGCCACCGTCTTCCTCAGATTGCCTGGATCCAGGACGTAGGCGACCTTGCCGGCCTCCTTGCTGAACCTGGGCTCCCTGGCATCGTCGGCGGGGATGTCGCCCCCGGCGCAGTTGATCGCGGCGTAGAAAGAATTGAACGGGCCGACGCCGTTGGAATCGTATTTCCAGAACGAACCCATGGTCTTGTTGTTCCTGTAGGTGCCGGTCTGGAGCTCCAGATCGTCCCCGGTCCAGACCTCCACGTTGGTGATCGCCGCATTCCTGTCGTCGTTCGTCAGGATGTAGACGTAATCCTGCGGGGATGCGATGATTGGCAATGGATCGGCGGCCGCTTCGGATTCTCCGCCGGCGAATGTGAACGGCACCATGGCCATCATCGCTACCGCCATGACGGCGAACGCCACGCGGGTGGATCTGCTGGTTGCTGCTGAATTGCCCATAGAGGTCGCTCCGGTTTTATGACGGGTCTTAGCGTTCGCGGGATATAAATATTTTAGAGGGGAGCCTAATCAGACAGCCATGAAGCTCGCATCCCTCTACTCCGGCGGCAAGGACTCCACGTTCTCGATGTACCTCGCCGAGCAGATGGGCCACGATGTGCCGGTCATGGTGAACATCGTACCGGAGGGCAGGGCCTCCTGGATATTCCACACCCCCAACCTG
>CAMMYR010000122.1 GCA_946528255.1 uncultured Methanomicrobiales archaeon
GATCCCGCTCAGGTACAACGAGACCACCGACATCGCGCCCGATGTCAGGCTCACATTCCACAACGCCGGCCACATTTTAGGTTCGGCGATCGCCCACTTCCACATCGGGGAGGGGCTTCACAACGTCGCTTTCTCCGGCGATACCAAATACGAGAAGACCTGGCTGTTCAACCCCGCCACCAACAGGTTCCCCAGGCTGGAGACCCTGGTCATCGAGTCCACTTACGGAGGCAGCAAGGACATGCAGCCCTCCAGGGCCGATGCGTCGGAGGAGATGGGCCAGCTGCTCCAGAGCGCCACCGAGCACGGCGGCAAGGTCCTCATCCCAGTCTTCGCCGTGGGCAGGTCGCAGGAGGTCATGCTGGTCATCGAGGAGCTCATGCGCACCAAGCGCATCCCCCAGTGCCCCGTGTACCTGGACGGAATGATCTGGGAGGCCACGGCCATCCACACCGCGTATCCGGAGTACCTCAACAGCCAGCTGAGGACCCAGATCTTCCAGCAGAACGAGAACCCGTTCCTGTCCCCCATCTTCAAGAGGGTCGAGACCGCGGCCATGAGGGAGGAGATATGCCACTCCCCAGATCCGTGCATCGTGCTTGCCACCAGCGGTATGATGTCCGGCGGACCCGTCATGGAATACTTCCGCGAGTGGGCCGACGATCCCAACAACTGGCTCCTGTTCGTGGGATACCAGTCCGAGGGCAGCATTGGAAGGTCCATCCAGAGGGGAAGGTCCGAGATCTCCATGAATATGCGCGGCCAGACCATCAACCTGAACATCAAGATGCAGAGGCAGACCGTGGACGGATTCTCCGGTCACTCCGACCGCAAGCAGCTGATGAAGTACATCAGCACCCTCGAGCCCAGGCCCGACAGGATCATCATCGGACACGGGGAGGACCGCAAGTGCACGGATCTGGCTTCGTCCATCTACAAGAAGTTCGGGATAGAGACCAAGGCTCCCCAGAACCTCGAGACCATCAGGCTGAAGTGACGGTTACCTCTGCCAGGAGGCCGTCTACGGCTTCCTGGTCATCGGGCCTGCGGTACTGGACCTCGAAAACGTATTCCCCGGGCTCCGCCGCGGAGATGAGGAAAAGCTGCTTGCCGGGCGCACCGTCCAAGTCGCCCTCGGGCTCCTCGAAGGATTCGCTGACCCTCAGCCCCTCGGAAGACGTTACGATCCACGAGTATCCCGTGGATGGGTTGGATTCCAATTCGAAAACGAAGGTCTGTCCGACCGTTAATGCGACCTGCTTCATCTCGGTAGCCTTTTCTGCCGATTCTATAGTTGCAAAAGGATAAAAAGCCTCCCACGGGCGTGGGAGGCGTTTGGATCATCACCAGTTGGTGGCCCTGACCTCGAAGAAGGACTGGGCGTGCTTGCACACGGGGCACACCTTGGGGGCCTCGGTGCCGACGTGGATGTATCCGCAGTTGCGGCATTTCCACATGACGACCTTGTCCTTCTTGAAGACGACGCCGTCCTCGATGTTCTTCAGGAGGGCCTTGTACCTCTCCTCGTGCTCCTTCTCGATCTTTCCGACGGCCTCGAAGAGGTCGGCGATCTCGGTGAAGCCCTCGTCCCTGGCGGTCTTGGCGAACTCGACGTACATGACGGTGTTCTCGTAGTTCTCGCCCGCGGCGGCGTCCTTCAGGTTCTCGACGGTCTTGGGGACGACTCCGCCGTGGAGCTGCTTGAACCAGATCTTGGCGTGCTCCCTCTCGTTCTCCGCGGTCTCCATGAAGATGTCCGCGATCTGCTCGTATCCCTCCTTCTTGGCCTGGGATGCGTAGTAGGTGTACTTGTTGCGGGCCTGGGACTCGCCGGCGAAGGCGGCCATCAGGTTCTGCTCTGTTTTGGATCCTTTCAGTTCCATAATCTAGCCTCGCTTCTGCCATTATCCTACCAGTATAAAACCCGTTTGACGATGCATCCAGTATTTAGGTCTGACTACATTTTTTAGGTCGTTCCCGTACACGGGTATTTATCCATGCATCAACATGCTCATCGCATGGGAATTGTGAAATCCTTCGCTGGAGGGGTCATCATGACGCTGATACTGGCCCTCGTGGTGCCCTTCGTGTGCTCGTACTACATCTCCCCGGTGATCGATGACATGGTGGGCGACAACACCTTCCTGTCCCTCTCGTCATCGGCTATCGCCAATCTGCTGATGTGGCTGGTCCTGATCGGGTTCATGGTCATGCTGGGCGGGACGATGATCCTCCGCCTCTGCGGCGTGTTCGGCATCCTGGGCCTGATATTCGCCTACTGGCTGCTCGGGAACGTCTACGACGCGGTCATCCCGATATGCATGCTCATCCTGTCCCTGATAATCACCACGCTCCTGAAGAAGCGGAAAGAGGACAAGAAGAAAGCCAGCAAATCGCGAAACCTCTTCGCTCCAAACCCTTTATCTCCTTCTTCCCCTCGATGAACCTCCTGAGAACGGAAACCTTGAGGGATTCCCCGAAGTTGTTCACGAACATGAACGAGTACATCAGGGAGATGAAGATCAGCGGTATGCTGAAGCTGGCGTACAGGCTGATTATGTCCAGGATGGAATGCCCGTAATAGAGGGAGAGCCAGAGCATCACGGCGAAGGCTCCCAGGGCTATGAAGGATCCCAGGAGCTTGTTCTTGGCGCCGGTCCATAGCTCGAAGGGGCGGGGGGCGTCCGAGAGCACCTTCGCGCCGACGGTCCTCATGGAGATCCAGGAGATCACCAGCACCGGCATGAACATGGACAGCAGGACCATCATGGAAAGGAGGACCTTCAGGTCCACGGTCTCGAGGAACAGCGGGTTGATGAACAGATAGGACGAGACGATTATCCCGAATATGACGTTGTACTTGGCCATATCCAGCATCAGCTTCAGGTCGAATGTGTGGGTATCGATCTCCGGCTCCAGGACGACCTCCTTGACATCGATGATATCGGGGACCTGGAAGAACTTCTCAGCCTTCCCGCGCTCCCCGTTGACGGCGTGCTTCTCCATGGCCAGGAAGACCTTGGCCAGCTCGACCCTGAGGTAGCTCACGGTTATGGAAAGGACCCCTAACGTTGTGAAGAATGTGACGAAGAATATGGAGACCAGGGTGACCGTTGACAGGAGCCAGTCATCCAGATGGATGCCGAGGGCCCCCAGGATCTTCCCCACGGTCACGGTGTAGGTCTCGATGCCGGCCAGGCTCCCCACGATGAACTGAAGCGCGGCCAGGACGACCGCCACTGCGACAACGAAAGGCATCGGGAAAGGGCCGCGGTGCATGAACGGCAGGAGCGCCATGCCTATGAGCGTGAAGACGAAGACGAAAACCAGGCAGAGGTCCATGATCATGTATCCGAAGGAATAGTCCCCGTTTATCACCAGGACTGCCAGCCACATGACGACCGAGGCCGCCACGATGTACGGGAACACCTTGAGTATCCTCAGCTCGGTCTCGTTCGACAGGGATCTGATGCTGCCCTCCTCCGCGGGAGGATAGCGGGACACTATGGAGTCCACCGTCTCGTTGGCGGCCTCCAGCCTGCTGCCCAAATGCATCCTGTCAGACAGACCCATGGTGCATCGTACTCTGGCGTATGGTTATATAACTTACCCGCAAGGAGGGCTTACCTGGGAGTACGGCGACCTAGCAATAATATACGGAGTCGGCAATCGTATGGACATGGCGGAGAAGGCCGGTTTGAAGAACCGCG
>CAMMYR010000123.1 GCA_946528255.1 uncultured Methanomicrobiales archaeon
AATTCTCTTCGGTAATGGGATTGCCGCTGCCAAAGCCCAGCAGCTCCGCCGCGCCGGTGACCTCCGCCTGCAGCAGGACATCGGCATCGGGAACATGGTGGACAAGCTCGGCAGGGATCTCGGCATGGGATTCTACGCCGGGCCGGTGTTCGAGAAGCTGGCTAAGGATGGGAGTGAATTCCACGAGCTCCCCTACTCCGTCAAGGGCATGGATGTGTCCTTCTCGGGCATGATGACCGCGGCGCTGGCACTTCATAGGAAGGGCGTCCCCCTGGAGGACATAGCATTGTCCGTCCAGGAGACCGCGTTCGCCATGCTCACCGAGGTCACCGAGAGGGCCATGGCCCATATCGGCAAGGACGAGGTCCTGCTCGGTGGAGGGGTAGCCCAGAACAAGCGCCTTCAAGAAATGGTGTCCGAGATGGCCGGGGAGCGCGGAGCCGAGATGTACGTCCCGGACCGCAGATTCCTCATGGATAACGGTGCGATGATCGCTTGGCTCGGAAGCGAGATGATACAATCCGGCGTGACCATGGAGATATCGGAAACAGCCGTAAGGCAGCGCTTCAGGACCGACGAGGTGGAGGTCACCTGGAGGCAGCGAGCTGCTTCCCGATGATCTCATCCAGGTTCCTGAGGAACTGTTCGATGTTCTCCGCGGGAACGGAACCGCCCGCCGCGATCTTATGCCCGCCGCCCTCGCCGCCGACGGAGGCGCAGGCCTCCCTCATGGCCACGGCGAGATCCACTCCGGCATTCAGCTGGCCCCACATTCCCCTCGAGGAGAGGTTGATGGGGTCGTAGGCCTTGTTCACGCCGATGGTGGGCTTGGATGGGTCGCCGATGCACTGCATCGCGATGCTGCACAGCATCCCCGTGAATCCGGAATCGGAGCTGTCGAACCACTGGATGTGCTCCATCTGGTTCAGACCGATGGAATCCAGCTGGCACATGGCTTCCGTCAGGAGGCCGGCGGAGTCCCTGTCGATATTGGCGCCCTGCTCCAGGGCATCGCGGTCGCCCAGCCCGGCGGATATGCCCAGGCCGCCGACCCCGGCGCGCCCGCAGCTGTTGAGTATGCCGGAGAGCTGCTCCGCATCCATGTCCATGCCCTTCAGGTAGTACCTGTCGCGGGAGATCTCCTCCATGGACGCTTCCAAAACCCCCTGCTGGGTCAGCCTGACCGCGATCAGGGAGGACAGCTTCCTCCTCTGCTCCTCGGTCAGCGATCTGTAATCCGCATCCTCCGGGACGCCGGCGTCCGCCATTATCTTCGAGACGCCCTCCCTGCTGCCGGTGACGCCGCGTATGTACGGGTCGGTGCCGAGGAACAGGCTCTCGCTGATCTTCCCGGACGGTATGAGCGATCCGGGCATCGGCTCGATGAATCCCTTCTCCACCCCGCCCTCCAGCAGATAGGAGTTCAGGCCGGACAGCCCCTTGATGTGCTGGCGGTCCCCGGCGATGCCGGCGAAGGCCAGCTGGACCAGGTCCCAGTTGGACTGGTCCATGGCTATGGAGAACAGGAACGCCATGGTGGCGCCGCATCCGGACGTCATGCCGTCGATGCCGTAGAGGTGGGGGTTGGCGTAGCAGGCCTTCTTCGCCTCTGAGATAACCGTATGATGGTCCAGGACCACCACGTCGCAGGACAGGTTGTCGATCTGGTCGATGTATGATGCACCGAGATCGGTGATGATGATGCACTCGGCCTTGGTGTTGGCGATGGTCTTCATGTTCTGGTCATTCAGTGTCGTGAAGAGGGTGACGCGGAACTCCTTGCCGGCGCGGATCAGGGTCTTGGCGATGATCGTCGCGGCTGAGACGCCATCGGCATCGTAGTGTGAGAACACGTTGATGAAATCGTGGCCGCGGACGATGTCCGCGGCTTGTGATAAGGTTGAAAGTAGTTTGGAGGGGACCGTAGTCGCCATGCGAACTCACTTCAGCATGAGTTCCGCGTTGCTGAGGGAGTACTTCCAGTCAGCCGGAAGGACTCCGTTCCTCTTGTAGTAGCGCTCGAGCCTCCTGATCTTTGCCTCGATCATGTTGAGACCCCTCTTGTTGGAGACATCTCCCCTGTTGTCCCTAAGGTGGACGTTCAGGTCGATGGCGCGCCTCATGAGGTTCGACAGGTCCTCGGGAAGGGAGGGAGCGACGTCCTTCTCCTTCATGATCTCCGTGATGGTCTTGCCGGTGGCCAGCTTCACGTTGGGGACACCGTACTGGTCCCTCAGAATGAGGCCGATCTTGGCGGAAACGAGTCCATCGTTCGCGAGCTTCGCAACCAGGTCCTCAATCTCGGTGGCGCTGAGGGGAACCCAGGAGGGATTCTCGGAAATCATGGGGCGTTTCGAGCACGACTTTCCTTTCCTTCTTGTATGCATTCTTGCCATAGTGTGATCCTCCGAATCATTCTAGGCGGCGTAGGCTGATTCCCGCCTATAATAAAGGGATATAAAAAGGATACCATGACCTGAGGACATCCCCATCGGGAGAACGGCAGCAGGCTGTCGGTTATTGTCCTGAACCTGTATTCGCGGACGGCGTCCCTGGCCCATGGGACGGTGGTTTCGTACTCGTCCCTGCCGAATGACAGCTCATCTGGGAGCGAGGAGAAGAGCCTGGACTCCATCTCGGCCTCCCCCGTCTTGGACCCCAGTATCGCGGCGAAGACGTCCACTCCGTTGTAATCCATCCTGTCCACGATGTCGATCTCGTAGCCGGATTCCTCCATGAACTCGCGGACCGCGGCCTCCTCCGGGGTCTCTCCCGGCTCCACGTGGCCGCCGGGCATCTCCCATCCCCCTCTGCCGGGATGGTACACCATCAGGAACCTCCTTCCGTCGAATGCTATCGCGTAAGCTGTAGCCATCGGATCCTCTCCACCACGTACATCATGTGGGACTTCTCGTACTGCTCCAGCGACAATGCATCCACAATCCTCATCCCCCTGTCCGCCAGGATGCGCTCCGCCGCTTTGAAAACATCCTCCGGGCGGGAGGTCACATCCTCGGATCTTGCCTTGAGTGCCAGCATGCCGGTGCGGCATCCGAAGGCATCCATGTTGTCGCACAGTATCGAGGCCTGGTTCTTCTGGGCCACATCCTGGTACACCACATCAGGGGAATCCACGAACATCGCGTAGCCTTCGGGCTTGGTTGCGTCCCCGAGTATGGGCATCATGTTGGGCCTGCCCTCGCAGTTGGCCACCAGCTCCCTGAACACGCGGGGCGCGAACTCCACGCAGTAGACTTTGCCCTTGGAGCAGATATCGGAGACGTGCGATGGCGTCGTACCGGTGGAAGCTCCCAGGTAGAGGACCTTGGAATCCTCCCTGAACGGGAACTCCCTGCCGCCCAGTGCCAGATATGCGGACAGCTTGCTCCTGCGGGGGTCCCACTCGCGGTATTCGATACCGGAATGCGATACCAGCCTCTCGCCGTACACGCGGCGCCCCGGCTGGGCCGAGGCGGTGTACAGCCTCCCCCTGTCCGAGCTCACCAGACCTCCCGTGAACGGCAGCTGCTCCATGTCCATTCGGATGCCTATTCCATTGAAATATCCTCGCACACGCGATATATAGGATAACGGCAATCGCTCGGGCATGATCACATTGGATGTCCTCAAGGGTATCGCGGATGCGGTGGAGGAGGCGGTGGCCAAAATCCCCGATTCCAAGGCCAGGGGAGAGGA
>CAMMYR010000124.1 GCA_946528255.1 uncultured Methanomicrobiales archaeon
GAAGAGGAGGCTGGAGCTGGGCGAGGAGGTCGGAAGGACCAAGGCCGAGACCGGCGCCCCCATAAGGAACATCCCCGTGGAGGAGAAGGTCATCGCCAGGTACAGGGAATACGCCGAATCCAACGGCATGAGCCCCGCTAATGCTGAAGCGATATGCAAGCTCCTGATGCAGGAATCCGTGGAGAGGCAGGCCGCCCTGCCCAGGCCGGATTCGGTGAAGAGGAGGGTCGCCATCATCGGCGGGAACGGTAAGATGGGGAAGTGGCTGGCGGACCTTTTCGGCGCCTCCGGCCATTCCATCGATATCATCGATCCTTCCGCGCACAACAACCTCACAACAGAGGATGCGAAGTGGGCGGACATCATCATCGTCTCGATACCCATCTCCCGCACCGGCTGCATGCTGGAGAATCTGGATTCCATCGCCAAGGAGGATGCCCTGATCTTCGACATCGCATCCCTCAAATCGCCGTTCATAGGGACTCTCAGGGACCTCGCGAAGAAGAGGAGGGTGTGTTCCGTCCACCCGATGTTCGGGCCTTCGGCATCGTCCATGTTCGACCGCAACCTGCTGGTCTGCGACTGCGGATGCAGAGAGGCTGTGGAAGAAGCCCTGGAGCTGTTCGGCAACCGGGGCGCCAACATCCGCACCATGCCAGTCGAGGACCACGATAAGTACATGTCCTACGTCCTGGGCCTCAGCCACGCCGTGAACATCGCTTTCTTCACCGTCCTGGAGCGCAGCGGCATAAGCTTCGATGACATGAAGTCGGTGGCATCCACCACCTACTCCAAGCTGATGGAGAGCAACGCATCCGTCGCTCTGGAGGATCCCCGCCTCTACTACGAGATCCAGCACCTCAACGCGTACAGGGAGACGATGCTCAAGGAGTTCGAGCAGTCCGGCAGGGATGTGGTGGAAGCCGCCCTGAGCAACGATCCGAAGGAGTTCGAGGACCTGATGGACCGCGGCAGGGAGTATTTCTCCAAACAGCGAATCGCTGGTATCTGCGGTAGTCGTATCTGCCATCCCTTATGCGGTCCATGACTATCTCCTGGACTCTGGAGCTGACGGCATCATCGAATATCCCGGAAAGGACATGCCTGCTGCCCGTAGCGGATATTAGGCCCACACTGCATCTGGACAACCCTCTGCGCCTGGCGACCGGACCTGCCCTGGTCCCTGCGACCTGGACCTTGTCGTAGAGGAAATACTCCCTGCTGGTGTCGTAGCCTCCCAATTCCATGACCAGGATGTCCCCGCCCAGCATTATCGCCCTGTTGCGGTGCAGGAGGACGGCGCGGATCAGCATGAGAACGATGAACAGCGCCACCAGGACCATGGCGATGAGCCATACGGTCCCAGCAAGGTCATCCTCTATGGACCCGCGGACGTGGATCAGGCCGACCATGACCGAGGCGGCGATCAGCGAAGCCACGAAAGCGGATAGCGATGTGGGGATTATGGCGGAGCGGGGCTCGTGGATCGGTTCCACGGGGATGTCGAATTCCGGGAGCATCCTGACGAGCAGAGAATCCACCTCGGACCTGGGCTTCAGGGGGCAGAGCAGGGGGATGCTGTCTTCCCCGGCTATGCCGACTACCTCCGCCTCCAGTGTGGCCTTGCCGAGGGCTCTGGCGATCAGAGGCTGCCTTATGCGGACGGAGTTGACCTTCCCTACCTTGAAGGAGCTGCGATAGGTAGTTATCATCCCGCTCTCCACGGTCACCGTATCCCCTACGCGGTAGATCCTGTAGTTGAAATACTTCAGGATGGTGCGGCAGACCGGGACGGCCTCCGAGATGAAGAACAGCAGCAAAGGCATGATCACCCCGGATCCGTCGTTGTACATCAGCTGCAGGATGGAATACGCCAGCATGGACAATCCGAAGAGCAGGCGGAGGGTGTGCTGGGAAAGGAAACCGTGCATGACGATCTCCGCATTGGAGACCTTTACGAGCGTCTCCACCTGCATATCCTCCTTCACCGTGATCTCCTTTTGGAATATCAGGGCGCTCAGTTCTTCGCGGAGGGCCTCGGCCTTATCGATCTTGAGGCACAGCTTGGCCTCGGCGGTAACCGAGTTCACGCTGGAGTTGACGTTGAAAAGCAGCGTGGAGGTGTCTGTCAGCCTGTTGAAAAGGCCGCGGTTGATGTTGACTGATGCCAAACGGGAGTATTGGATCCTCGTATCCTTGGCGAAAAGGGTGCGCTTGGCGACATGCATCTCGGTCTCACCGAAGGTGTATTCCGTCTTCATCCAGATGATCGCGGATATCCCGATGGCCAATGCGGCTATGACGGGGATGACCAGCAGCCCCTGGAGCCCGTAATTCCTAAGGGCCATCAAAGCGATGAACAGCCCGAACACGATGTATCTCGCGGTATTCTCGAGGATCACGCAGGGGTGGGCCCTCATGGACTCGTTCATCTTGGATTCTCCCCTTCAGGATGCCGATGACCGTCTCATTCAGCCTCTCGGCTATCTCCTCGGCAACGGGCCTCTCCAGGTACTGGATCGTCACCACACCTCCGGCGGTCGTCATGGTAAGATCGGCCAGACCGAAATGGCGGTTGATCGGACCCTGGGAGACCTGAACCTGGTGGATCCTCTCTATCGGGACCAGGGTATGGCTAACGACGAATACCCCTCTGCGGATCTCGGCCTTATCGGAATCGATCCTGTAACGGTACCTGCGGAAGAAGATCATCGGAGATATGAGCAGATATATGCAATACACCGCCACGATGGCGGCCAGGACGATGCCTATGATTTCCCCGTCATCCCCCATATGCCGCTTCACTAGAAGGAAATAGGCGGCCAGGAAGGCCAGAGCCATGGCCATGTAAATGGCATTGCCCGAGTACATGGATGGGATGCTGGACCTCTCCAGGCAACGGTAGCCGTCCTCGGTGTAGCCGTTCTCGTCTACTTCGAACCCTTTCATATCGGAACCGTAAGCAACATTAGTGTATATAATGGGCTTGACGGCGGGATACGGAGGAAACGGATGAAATGATGGAAAAGGAAAAGTTAGGGGGCCGAAGCCCCCTTGGATTTTTAGGGTTTCAGTTGCTGCGGAGGACGATCTCGATGTTCACGCCATCGGGAACCTGAATCCTCATGAGCTGCCTGAGGGCGCGCTCGTCCGCATCGAGGTCGATGAGCCTCTTGTGGATGCGCATCTCCCAGCGGTCCCAGGTCTCGCTTCCCTCTCCGTCGGGGCTCTTCCTGCAGGGGACCCTCAGCTTCTTCGTGGGAAGCGGGACGGGTCCGCGGATGTCTACGCCGGTCCTCTGGGAGATCCCTTTGATCTGGGCGCAGACACTGTCGACCTTCGCAGGGTCGGTGCCGCTGAGAGAGATTCTTGCACGCTGCGACATAGGTCGAACCTTCTTCAGGCCTTCTCGACGGAGACGCAGACACCTGCGGCAACGGTCTGTCCCATGTCACGAATGGCGAACCTACCGAGAGGTCCGAACTCCTTGGCCGGCTCGATGACGAGGGGCTTGGTGGGCTTGAACTTCACGATGGCGTTGTCCCCGTTCTTGAGGAAGCTGAGGTCCTCGAGGGGCTTTCCGGCGCGCTGGGCAGACTGGATCTCGACGAGCTGGCAGGCGACCTGGGCGGTGTGGACGTGGAACACGGGGGTGTATCCGACGGTCATGACCGAGGGGTGGT
>CAMMYR010000125.1 GCA_946528255.1 uncultured Methanomicrobiales archaeon
GGGCATCCAGGACGCTCTCCTTGGCCAGCACCTCCTGGCACTGCTCCTCGGTGAGCCCGGCGGCCTCCAGGGCGGCCATGAGCCTCTGGGACGATGCCTTCTCGGCTTCCACGGCGGCGGCATGATCCGCATCGGTCTTCTCCTTGACCGCCCTGGCGGATGCCAGGAGCTTCCCTGCATTCTCTATGGCGGCTTCCAGTCCGGCGGTCTCGGAATCGATGCCCTCGAGCTCCTTGCCGAGATTCTCCAAGCGTACCCTGAGCTCTTCCGCCGAGACATCCCCGACACCTTCGGAGAGGGATCTAATGGTGGCTTCCATGGCTGACTTCTCGGAGTAGAGCCCGGTCAATTTCTCCCTGAGACCGTCCCTCCTGGCGGCTATCTCGCCGCGGCGGGCATCCCTTCCCTTGAATCCCTCATCGATGGCCCTGAGGCGGGAGTTGATTGCCTCCAGCTCCCGGAACCTCGCCTGCAGGGCGTCTATCTGGGTTCTGTTGGAATCCGCTGCCGAGAGTATCGCCTCGGGGCTCGGATCCTCCAACCCGGCTTCGTTCAGCTTCACGGCCAAGACGGATTCGGCCCCGCCGAGCCCGGCCTTGGCTTCATCCAATTCCGTTATGGAGTCGTCCACGCGCTTCTTGAGCCCCTCTATGGAATCGGAAAGCGCATCGAGCTGATCGCGGGTCATGACCTCCTTCGTAAGGGATGCCAGCCTGGGATGGGCGGTGGAGCCGCACACGGGGCACGGGTCCCCCTCCTTCAGCCTGGATGCGAGGATTCCGGCCTGTTCGCTGTAGAACTTGTCCTCCTCGCGCCTGTACTCGTCCCTGGCATCGCTCAGCTGGTCGCGGAGGGCCTTGGCCTTCTCCTCCGCCGAAGACACCTTCGCGCGGGCCGCAACGACCTTGCTCAGAGCATCCTTTGAAGCTCCGATGGCTATTCCCTTCTGCCTGAGGGATTCGAGTTCGGCCCTGACCATCTCGATCTCTCCCCTGGCGGAGTTGTTGGCTTCCAGGTATTGCCTCTCGGCTTCGCTCTCCGCTTCGTTGGTATTGTATTCCTCGTCGCAGGCCTCGAGGGATTCCCTGAGGGTTTCGATCTCGGAGGTTATCTTCCCGAGCGACGAGCGGGCATCCTCCACCTTGGCTGCGGCGCCCAGAGCGGATTCGTTGACGACCTTCTCTCCCCTGATTCCGTCGCGCCTCTGCGCCAGCTCGGCCAGCCTGTCCTTCTTCCCTTCCGCGGAAACCATTTCCGTCTCGCATTTCGTCAGTTCCGCTGTCGCCGCGGCCAGGCTCGCTTCCGCGGTCCTGAGCTGCTGCCTGGCGGTCCTGGCCGATGACAGCGGGTCCTTCAGGTTCTTGCTGACGCCGTCTATGAGGGCGAACTCCCTCTCCTTGCCGGAGATCTCCTCCTTCATGGCGGAGAGCGCGGAAAGCTCGGCCCTGGTCTTCTCCAGGGTGTCAAGGTCCCTGTTGACGGATTCCCCCTTGGACTTCCTGTCCAGGATGGCTTTCTGGGAGATCTCCAGATCGGCGATGTTCTGCTCCGCTTTCCCGATCTCCCCCTGCATCCTGCCGGCTTCCAGCTCCAGGGTCTTCAGGATGTCCTCGGCGTAGATGGGGGTCATCCTGCCTGCCAGATCCGTGCGGTAGGGGCTGGATTCGTCCAGCTGTATGTCGTTGATGGCATCCTGCATGGTGCTGTCTATCAGCTCGTACTTGTTCTTCTGGTCCTTGACCAGTTCGTAGAGGGCCGCCTCCATCTGCCTTATGGGCTCCGTTTTGAATATCGCCCTCAGGACATCCTTGCGGTCCTTGGACTCGGCGGTCAGGATCTTCCTGAACTCGCCCTGGGCAAGCATGGCCACCTGGCCCCACTGCTTCTCGTCTATACCCAGGATCTCGTGGACCCATGCTTCCACTTCGTTCTTCTTGGTGGCCGTCCTCCTGTCGCCGTCCAGGGAGATCATCTCGCACTCCGGATCAGCCACCCTGGTGCCGGTGCCGCGCAGCTTGGCGACCTCCTGCCTGGGCTTCCTGGTGATCCTGTACTTCTTTCCGTCGTGCTCGAAATCCAGCACCACGGATGTGATCGTGGACTGGTCGGCGAAATGGCTCCTGACGTTGCCCTCCTTGCGGTCCCCGTTCAGGTCCCCGAACAGGGCGTAGGTGATCGCATCGAAGATTGTGGTCTTCCCGGCTCCGGTGTCCCCGGTGATCAGGAACAGCCCGTGGCCACCGAATTCGTCGAAGTCGATGTCCACCTTCCCGGCGTAGGGCCCGAAGGCGGTCATGGTGAGCCTGAGGGGCTTCACAGTACCACCCCGTTCTCGTCGATGATCCTCTCGAGGGTGCGGCGCTGGTTCTCCGACAGGGGCTTGCCGGTGTGCATCTCGAAGAACTGCTCCACGGCCTCCATGGCCGATCCGAAGTCCTTCTCTTCCCCGTCGATCACCTCGGCCCCGCCTGTGGCGGCCGCCGCGTGCTTGATGCTGATGATGTTGGGGAACACCTGCCTGGCCTTGGCCATGGCGTCCATCTCGTCGTCGGTCATCTCGATATAGATGTAATTCTCGCGCCATTCCGCGTTCCTGTTGGTATCCAGGAGCTGCATCAGGGGCCCTTTGAGCACCCTTACGTCCCTGAGGGGCTTGATGGGGATATCCTCGGTGGAAACCCCGGATGCGTCGATGGTGACCAGAACGGCGCACTTTTCATCGTTGGCCTCGGAGCTGGAGTACTTCAGCGGCGTCCCGCTGTATACGACGGTATCCCTCCCCATGTGCTGGCGGGAGTGGATGTGCCCCAGGGCGACGTAGTCGAAGCCGTCGAAGGCGGTGTAGCTGACGTTCTCGGTCCCTCCGACGAAGATCCTCTCGGAATCGCGGGTGATGGGGCCGCCCTCGTTCCCTGTGACGAACTGGTGGGTGATCAGGATCCTCTTATGGCCTTCCACGAACTCCGAGTGGGAGACGGCGGCTCTGACGGCCTCCTCGTAGGTCTTGATGGATTCGTCCCCGTAGAACCTGCGGGCATGGATCGGCTTGATGAACGGCAGGAGGTAGATGTCCACAGGGACGTCCCCGTCCTGGCGGGAGTACCTCACTGCCTCCCCTCTGAAGATACCCTCGATGTGGATGCCCCTCGGCGCGAAGAACGATTTCGCATACTCTATCTTGGAGTCCGAATCATGGTTCCCTGCGATGACATAGGTTTCCAGATCGTTTTCCGCCAGGCTGCTGAATAGGAAGTCCAGGAGCCTATCGGTCTCGATGGTGTGGTCGAGGCCGTCGTCCAGGACATCGCCGGCGATAATGACTCCGTCGACCTTCTTCTCGACCGCGATCCTGACGATCTCGGAGATCATGTGCCTCTGGTCCTCGGCAAGGCTCCTGTCTCCCAGCTTGATCCCCAGGTGGAGGTCGGACACGTGGAGGAATCTCAAATCAGGTCACCTCCCAGGGGGTGGCGGCCGGAGGTTCTGCGATCGATACCGTCGTAGAACGACACCTCGTAGAACAGGCCATCGCAGGCGACGACGTCATCGATGACGAAGAATCCCTTGGATTCCCCGTGCTTGTATTCTCCGATGGGGATGAGGTCCTCCGACACCTTGATGAAGAGGGTCAGGGTGTAGCGGGGGTCGTAGCCGCCTTCGTAGACCACCATGG
>CAMMYR010000126.1 GCA_946528255.1 uncultured Methanomicrobiales archaeon
GTTGTGGAACGTGAGCCTGACATCGGGTGCGATGTCGGTGGTCTCGTTGTACCTGAGCGGGATCGTGTGCAGGATCTCCTGCCTCACATGGGATGCTTCGTATGGAGTCTTCTTGTTCTCCCCGAAGCCCAGCTTGATGTTGTCCAGCTGCAGCAGGGCCATAAGGTCCCTGGTGGGCGGGGTGCAGTAGACCGGGCCCTTGTATCCGTACTTGAACAGCGCGGGGAGCGTCCCGCAGTGGTCCAGGTGGGCGTGGGTGATGACCACGGCATCGATATCCGAAAGGGGCTGGACCTCCGGGATGGCGAAGTAGGGGGTGTTGTCGGAACCGGGGTCCAGACCGCAGTCGATGAGGATCTTGCTCTGCCTTGTGGTCAGCAGCGAAGCGGACCTGCCGACCTGCCTGAATCCGCCCATGGCGGTGACCCTGACCCACTGCTCGCCCTCGATCTTGGGCCTGGCGATGCGCCTGGCCACATAGGTGAGCATCTCCTGCCTCTCCTCGTGGTTGGCCCTCAGGTATCCCCTGACGTCCGAGACGGTCTTCGAGGGTATGGGGGGAGCGCGGATGACCTTGACGTTCCATCCGGACTCCTTCCTGAGGCCGGCGAGCAGCTGCCCCTCCTTCCCGACGACCTCGCCGGGGTTGATGGCCTCGATTATGGCCTCCCCGGTCTCCTCCACGAAGTTGATGTCGTAGATCTCGGCGCTCTCGGGGATCATCTGCCTGATCTTCTCCTCCACCGAGGCCGCATCCTCCAGGCCCGAGGGGTCGGGCCTTATGTCCACCCTGCGGTGGATGCTCTGGGCCAGCATGCGGGCGACTGAGTCGTTCTGGGAGAACTTCTCGTAGTCGCTGGTGTACACTACCACCAGGGGGCCCTCGAATTTGATCGAGGTGATCTTCATGTCCTTGGGGACGCGCCTGGTGACTTCCTCAGTCAGGGACTCGAACAGCTTGTCTACATTCATCTCGAAACCAGCTCGGAATTGGAAAAAAGGGGGTTTGGGAAGGGGTTTGGATGTGAACTTCAGTTGGGGAAGTTGATTCCCAGCTTGACGCAGCGGTCCTTGATCTCATCGAGGCCGATGCTTTCGTACCCGTCGGGTCCGATGTAGGAGACAAGGAACCCGTCGCCGGTGCAGTTGTCCCTCTTCCTGGCGGAGTTGAGGGCGGTGATGGCGACGTCGATGGCCTCGTCCTTGGACATGTCGGGCTTGTAGGCGGCCTCCAGGGCGCCCAGGGCGAACAGGGATCCGGATCCGACCGAGGTGTAGTTGTCCTCGATGAATCCACCGGCGCCGTCGATGCTGAAGACGTGGCCGCCGGTCTTGTCGTACCCTCCGACGATCAGGCCGAGGTAGAATCCGTTGCGCATGACACCGCCGATGTAGGTGGCGGCCGCGGAGACGGACATGGGGGAGCCCTTCTTCATCTGGTAGATGGAGATCTCGCTCTGCATGTAGCGGACCATGAGCTGGGCGTCTCCGACGACTCCCGCGATGGTCATCCCGAGGTTGTCGGAAAGCTGGTAGACCTTCTGGACGTGGCTGTGGGCGATCAGGTTGCCCATGGTTGCCCTCTGGTCGGAGGCCAGTATGACCCCGTCCTTGATCTTCATGCCAATCGTCGTCGTTCCGGTTTTAAGCGCATCCTCGGTCATTTCAATCTCCCTAATGAGTGGAAAAAGAGCTGCGACTCCTCGTCGTGCTGGGTGTTCTAATACCGCCATATTATAAAAATATGACTTTTTGTCGCGCGGGCGGGCGCTCATACCCGAAGAGGATGGCCAGCGTATCACGAGAACAGGTCGGCCTCGCGGACGGCGTCCATGAAGTCGCTCATCTTGCTCCAGCTCTTGGAGGCGTCCGATTCCACCCCGGTGGAGACATCCACGCCCCTGGGCCTGTACTTCCTGACCACGTCCCCCACGTTATCGCGGTTCAATCCGCCCGAGATGACGTAATCCCTGCCGATGTCGTGGATGCAGCTCCAGTCGAATACCGTGCCGAAGCCGTTGGGGCTGGCGAACATGACTAGGTCCGCCTCGGAATCCCTGGCGGCATCGACGTCGGCTGCGCTCCTGACGAAGAATGTCTTCATGATCCTGGCGCCGGTCTTGGTCCTGAGGTCGCGTATGAAGGCGTTGTCCTCCTTCCCGTGGAGCTGGATCCAGTCCAGGCTGTCCGATTCGCATATGGATGCGATGACATCGGCCGCCTCGTCGACGAATATCCCGACCGTCTGTATCGCCGGATCGAGACCCCTGGCCAACCGAACGGCCTGGTATGGGGAGACGTAGCGTTTGCTCCCGCCGAAGAAGATGAAACCCACGAGGTCGGGGCGGACGCGATTGGCGTTGATGACGTCCTCTGTGCGCCTGATCCCGCATACCTTGACGTAGGTCATAATCCGGTATGTTCGGTTCCAAATATGAACCTTACCCGGGGGTTCGCTCGGAGGATCTTGCTAGGCCGTAGCTGTCGTGGACCCATTCGGCCCGGAGGGAGCATCCGAAGACCTTCCTGAAGTCGGCCCTGAGCTTCTCCAGCCTCCAAATCTCCATGCCCGGGTCGGTCTCGCCCCAGATGCCAAGGACGGCCTCCTTGCCGTCCATGCTGACATCCACCCTGGAAACGGCCGATGTCCTGTGGCCGTCCAGGATGTCCGCCATCCTGAGCATGATGGCGCACATGATGACCGTCCGGATGTCCTGCTTGGGAATCGATGAGAATACATCGTCCTTCGGCGCGGGGATCTTCTTGTGGTGGAGCCTCACCATCAGGCCCATGATGTGGATCTCGTTCTGGGTGAATCCGGGCAGGTTGCTCCACTCGATGATCGACTGGGAGATCACATTGTGGTTCTGGTAGCTGACGAACTCGCCTATATCGTGGAGGAGAGCCGCATCGGCCAGCAGTTCCCTGTATCCCTCCGGGATGTCCACCTTGCCGGAACCGGTCATCTGGTCGAATATGCTCAGCGCGTGGTCCCTGACCTTCTCGGCATGCTGGCGGTCGAACTGGCACCTCTCCGCCAAGGCGATGACCGAGGCTGCGCGGGTGTCCATCTTCGGGACCCCTTTGGAATCCAGGTAGTCAATCTGCATCCCCTGCTTCAGGCCCTGCCTGGATACCTGGATGCGCTCCACGCCCAGCAGGCGCATCATGGTCTCGGCGATAGCGCCTCCGGGGATGATGATGTCGGACCTGCTCTTTCCCATGCCGGGGAACTCCAGGCGCTGCTGTGCATCCAGGGAGCGGAGCTTCTTCATCAGGTCGGAGAGCTCGTCCAGGGTCATGTAAGACGGGTCCCTGTCCTCGCGGCGCAGGGCGCACATCTCCGCCAGGTTGACTATTGTCCCGGAGGAACCCCAGAACTCCTTGAATCCAAGATCCTTCACGGTCTTGACCGCATGGTAGGAATAGGACTCCACGTTGCGGCAGATGGTCTTGTAATCCTTGTCGGAGACCTTCTTGGCGCAGTCGATGCCCAGCCCGTAGGCGAACCTAACGGTGCCCATGGACAGACTGTCGCGGAAATGGGTGGTCCTGCCGTCGGCCAGCACGATCTCGGTGATGCCGCCGCCTATGTCTATCTCCACGGAAGGCACCGC
>CAMMYR010000127.1 GCA_946528255.1 uncultured Methanomicrobiales archaeon
TCACCATGCTCAGGGACGAGGGCGACATGATATTCTACAAGGTGGAGTCCGCCCTGGGGGAGATGAGCTTCGTCTCGGTCAAGGCATCCCTGGGATTCTGGATGTCCGCCGCCGTCACCGATGACGGGGCGGTCAGGAACATGGCCTACTTCGAGCCGAACGTCCTCTACACATCGACGTACGACAGGGGCACGGACGATGAGCTTTACAGCATAATATACGGCGACAATGGATCGGTGAAGCCCATGGACAAGTCCATGATAGGGAGGCCCTACAGCGGAGCCCAGCAGTCGATCCTGTTCCATGGTGACAAGGTGGAGAATCCGGACACCACCGGCGTCTCCCTGAGCTTCAGATTCCAGAGCGGGAACGTGATCGCCGCCGAGTCCGAGACGGAGGAAGTCGAGGCCAAGTGGGGCATGGCGATCCAGGTGAAGAAGCCAGACGGATACGTGTTCATGGTGGAGGCCCACGCCTCGAAGTACGGCGAGGAGTACCACGGTTATTACATCGGATTGATAGAGAGCGACCTCAGGGTGATCCTGCTGTCGGGGGCCCTGATCGGCGAGGACGGGGAAGCGGTCGCGTTAGTGCAGCAGCTGTATCTGTCGCTGAGGCGACGATAGCGAAGACGGGGAGGATGGCGATATGGGATACCACGAGGTCAGGGAGAGGCTGCTGAGATACTACGCGGCGTTCCCCGTGGTGATCGCGATGGTAATGGGGGCCCTCATGGTCCTCCGCGGCTCCTGGCAATTCTATAACGCCGTCGTGGACAGCGCCGCGATCCAGCACACGATATCATTCTTCATCATGGCGGTCGCCGGAGTGTTCATCATCATAGCGGGCCGCAGGGACCTGATCAGGACCGTCGGCCTGTACGCCATCACGCTGGGCCTGACCCGTGTGCTCATAAGGCTGGATGGCATCACACAACCTTCGCCGATGATGGTCGGCTTCCTGGCCAACCTGGTCCTCCTCCTGCTGGCCCTCAACCTGGTCTACACCGGGATATCCTTTGCAAGGGGCAACGTCATCAGGCGCACCTCCATGATGGCGACGGCGTTCGCCTTCATCGGCCTGGACGTCCTCATGATGGCTCTCCCGCTGTCCGTGCTGGGGATACAGACAATCGACAACACCACCAGGTTCATCGAGGTCGTGATGTACATCGTCCTCATCCTGATGCTGGATGCCGAGGCCATCCGCTTCGGCACCTCCGACGGCAGGCACGCGCGGCACTTGGACCGCGTGCGTGCCAGCTACAGGGCCGAGCCCTGGGCGTTCATAACCCCCGACGAGGCGGACAACCTGATCCGCGGCGAGGGCCCCATGTGGAGGGAGGTCGGCGACGGGTTCGTGGAGCGCGAGATGCTCCTGAGGGTGTCCGGAAGGGACATCGAGACCACCATCCTGGTGCAGAAATGGTGCGGTGAGGAATTCTACAGGTTCAACGTGACGCCCAACACGGGCACGATCGTCTTCGCCAACAAGCTGGTCGTGGAGAAGATGGTCAGGGAGGAGAACCGCATACGCTTCTACGGCCGCGACGGGACCGATTTCACATACTCCGTCAAGGAGGCGATGATATGATAGCCGCCAGCGGGCGCAAGCTCATCGGCCTGTATCCGAGGATAATAATGTGCCTGATGTCGATCCTCCTGCTGATACTGGTGGGCATATCCATCTACCAGTTTACGGAGGTCAGTCCCGAGGAATCCCCGGAATACCTCATCAGCACCGTGTATTTCATCCCGGCGGTCTGCATGCTGATGTGGCAGGACAAGCCCGTGAGGTACACCCTCATGGTCTTCTCGGTGACCCTGGGGGCCACCGGGCTGGTCAATGCCGTCATCTCCATCTCGGACGACCTGACTTCCCTGGCGATCACGGGCCTCATCATCTTCTTTTCCCTGATGTTCATCTCCAGCGGATTCCACGCGTTCCTGGGCGACCGCCACAGCGCGACCCGCCTGTTCTATGTATCGTTCGGGATCGCCTGCCTCAACGCGATCCCGATATTCATGCTCATGGCCCTCGGGATGTACGAGGACGATGTCCCGCTGGGCACGGAGAGCGACATCATGTCTATCGCGGTGCTGCTGATGTTCTCGGTCTTCCTCCTGCAGCCCGGGGTCCGCGACGAGACCATGAAGAGGAAGCTCAAGATCGGCATGGCCGGGGTGGAGGCCATGCTGTCGGTCACCACCGATGCGTTCATCGTGAAGGACGACCTCCCCGCGCTGCTTGGCGAGGATATGGAGTCCTGGACATTCGAGGAGGAGGGCCCGGTGGAGTGCTACCGCAAGACCCCGATGTACGACGGCAAGAGGGAATTCGCCATCGTATCAAGGAGATGGAGGGGCGGAACCGAGATCTCGATATCCATCGACCAGCGCATGGTCACCAGCTCATACGGCAGGGCGTTCGTCCTGAAGGGGAGCTCCCGCGAGGAGATCGATGGAATCGAGTATGTCCGCATCTACGGGGAGGACGGGACGTTCATGAGGATCCGCCTCGGGGAGCACGTCCACAGGAGGAGCATCCGCAACCTGATCCACAAGCAGGACAACGAAGAGGTCAGCAACATCCTGCTCGACACCGAAGAGGAGTTCATGGGGCAGCGAGCGCTGTCCGGACGATTCCGCTTGCTTGCAAAAGACGGAGAGGGGCGTTGCGCCCCTTTTGAAAGGTTTCGGTTGCCGATGCACATATCGGGTTTGAAGAGGCTGATGATGGCGGATAAGATGCACATGACACCGCCGGCGATGGCGATGTAGAGCCCGTATCCGACGTAGAATCCGGTGCCGATGATCTCGGACTGCAGATCCCCGACCCTAACGATGATGATGGCCGCGAAGGCGATGATTATGGCTCCGCACAGGAGGTTGATCAGGAAGCTGTTCTTGAATTCCCCGAACAACGGCAGGAGGCCGGCGAGGAGGGCCAGGATGCCGAACGCCAGGATGACGTAGACTCCGTACTCGGCAAGGTTGTTCAGTGTGTCTCCGCCTATATCGGCCAACGTGGAGCGGAGGTCGAATGCGTTGAGCGTGTTGCCGGTATCGTATCCGAGGAGCTTGGTCGTCGCATACGGGAGAGCGAGCGAAACCAGGGTGAGGATGCCCGCTATCATCGAGAATAATCCGAAGATCTTGAGTTTCATAATCGCTGAACCATTATCGGGGTATTAACGCTATTCCTGTATTCTGGCACAATGGCAGCCTTTATAATTCGGATTCATATCATACATCTATGTATCCAGATTGCCCGAAGTGTGGAAACAAGGTCACCCCAACGGATCTGAAAGCGATGGATCAGGAATCGGAGAGCTATCATTGCTCCCGTTGCGGAGAGTGGTTTACAATGATTATCTGCAGAAACAGCGACGTTTCTGCATGCGGATTTCAGTTTTATACTATGATTTAAAGTGGTATTAAATACTTAAGAAACAATTAAGAACCGGCCACAAGCCAGTTGGTTTAATTATGGAAATGAAGCAAATAATCGGAATCCTCGCTATCATAGGAGCGATCCTGATGATTGTGGGGATTTTCCTGTCCTGGTACAGCGTCGATACCATATTGGGCGATACGAATTGGTCGGGA
>CAMMYR010000128.1 GCA_946528255.1 uncultured Methanomicrobiales archaeon
GTCTTGACATCCTCGGCCCACTCGGGGGGAACGATGTTGGGGTTCTCCTTGAGCTTCTGGGCCGTCTTGAGTATGAGCTTTTCGGCTGGAACGTCGTAGACGGTTACCATTTCAATACCTCGCAATGCCCACCATAGTGGACACTAACGGGCGTGTGTAATATGGATTAGTATATAAGCGTTGCTATAAGTCAGTGCAATGCCAAATCGATCCCCGCACGTTCGGCTCAGCGCCCCCGTACGGCCTGAGGGTGAAAAACCCTCCACGGCAGATCCCTTGCGGAATCCGATCTCCGTGATTCTCCCGATGTTGCCGTCGTATATAACCTCTTTGTATCGTCCGGAGCCGCATTCCGCGTCGTTTCCGTGATAAATCTTTAATCCGCGTCAGCCCATCACCGTGGCATGGCAGACAGATTCTGCATCTACTGCGGAGCGGAGCTATCCGAGAGCGATACCTTCTGCACCGCCTGCGGCGCGGAGGTCCCCCCGGAGGGATCCGTTCCCGCGCCGGACACCGCCCAGGGGCCTGCACCGGCCTATCAGAGGAGTGGCGGGAAGCTCGGATCGCTGGGCACGCTGATGCTGCTCTACGGCATCGTGGCGATGATCCTCGCCCTGATGTTGTTGGCCAGCTACATCGCCTTCGATACGTTCTGGGAGATGATGGAGGACGACCCGGCCTACAAGCCGATCATCGACAGCTACAGCAAAGACGACATGAAGCTCGGGACGCTCCTGAGCGGCGCCACCTTCCTGGGCAGCTCCATATGCGCCCTGATCAGCGGATACCTGACCAACAAGAGGGAGAACTACAACATGGCGTTGCTCACCTGCATACTGGCGACCGTCCTCTCGTTCTCCATGATCATCACCCTGATCATCGGGATAATCGTGACCATCAAGCTGTCCAGCGGCAAGTCCGAATTCACCAGCCGAAACCCCTTCCGCCCTTCGGGGCGGTTTTATATCCCTCAGACACATGGGGGCTGACGTGAGGTACGTCATCGCTATCACGGGCGCTTCCGGCGCCATCTACGGCATAAGGCTCCTGCAGGAGCTGAAGGGCGAGAAGTACCTAGTGGTATCCGAGACCGCCAGGAGGATTATCCCCGCAGAGACCGGATACTCCTACGAGGATGTCTGCGCCATGGCCGACCATGTCCTGGATGACGGCGACCTCTTCGCCTGCATCGCATCAGGGAGCTTCCGCTACGATGCGATGATCGTTGCCCCCTGCTCCGAATCCTCCGTTGCCAAGTTCGCCTGCGGGATAGCGGACACCCTGATCTCCAGGGCGGTGTCCGTGTGCATCAAGGAGGGGAGGAAACTGGTCTTGATGGTCAGGGAGACTCCCAAGAGCGCCATCATGCTGGAGAACGAGTTGAAGCTCGCCAGGCTGGGCGTCTGCATACTGGATGCCAACCCCGGATTCTATCCTAAGCCCTCCACCGTGGACGATCTGGTCAATATCGTGGTCGGAAGGTGCCTGGACCAGGTCGGCGCTGAGCACTCCCTGTACAAGAGATGGGAGCGATCGGACCCTGCCGAACGCTATTATGGAAAGGACGTCGAACCCGTCGTCGAGCGGGATGATCTCCGCGAATCTCTGCCTCGAAGGCACGCCGCCGTTCTCCCTGAGCCTGAGCTGGATCCAGCAGGAGCCGATGCCCAGGTCCTCCGCTTCCAGCTGCATCATGATGGATGCTATGGAGCAGTCCTCGATCCAGACGTCGGATGCGCGGGCATCGGCGGTGACGGCTACCGCGAAAACAGCGGTATCCAGCGCCTTCGTCCCAGATGATTTGCATGAAACGAGGGCGCGGATGACGGACTCGTCGTCTATCCTGACCAGCCTGACGGGCCTGATGCCGCGTGAGGATGGCGCCAGACCCCCGGCCTCCAGGATCAGGCTCTTCTCCTCTTCGGTCAGCGCCTTGGAGGGATCGAAGACCCTGGAGGTCCTGCGGGACCTGGCCAGCCCTATGAAGCTCATTCCAGCGAGATGGCGGGCCTTCCGGGGGCGGCCTGCCTGGCCTTGTTGTTCGGGTCGGGTATCCCGTCGGCATCGGCAGAGTAGACCCTGACCTCGAGGCCGATCTCCTCGGACAGGAATCCCTCAGCGGAGTGCAGGAGGGAGTACTCGTCGGTGGAGAGCATTGCGTCCTTGGATCCGGGGGCGGCCCTGGAGAAGTCCACTGCGACCTTCTTGGCCAGCTCCGACGCCGCCTTGCCGTTCGTCTTGATCTCATCATCCGCCATGCAGGCCTTGATGAGATCGGGAACGGTCAGGCTCCCCGCTTCCTTCATATCCTTGGCCATGGTCATGACCTTGGCCTTCCAGGCGGGGGTGGTGAACAGGCTGACCTTCCTGGGCTCGATGTCCACGATCTTCCTCAGCTCGGCTATGTCGGACATGAGGCTGCGAATGAGCTCCTCGCCGTATTCGGCCTGGGGGCTTATCGCTCCCATATCGGCCTCGGGCAGCTGGCCGGCGGAGACCAGGCCCTCGAACCCTGCCTGCTCCCAGAGCTCTTCGGCTATGTGGGGGGTGACGGGCATCATGGCCTGTATCCAGATGCGCATGGCGGCCAGGACGCTGTCCCTGCCGTTCCCGCCGCGCCTGGAGTACCACTTCAGGTCGTTGAGCATGTCGAAGTAGACGATGGTGCACATGGAGCGGAGGTCGTTGGTCTCCATGGCCTCCCTGATGCGTATGAGATGGTTGTTGAACCTGGACACCAGCCAGGCATCGATGGCCTCGCCGCCCTTGCCGTCGGCCGCGGCCAGCATCTCCGGGATGGCGGAGACGATCCTGTCGATCCTCTGGCGGTAGGTCATGACCTTGTCCTCGCTCCACTCCACATCCACGAACATGGATGCCACGTGGGCGTAGTACAGCCTCATGGCGTCGACGCCGAACTTCGCCGCCGCGCCGGGGATGGGCTGGGCCCCTCCCTTGGACTTGGAGATCTTGTCGCTGTTCTTCCCGGTCACGTACCAGTTGACGGTGATGCCCTTGGGCCACATCTCCGGCGGGAGGATGGCCACGTGGTTGAACAGGAACGCGGGGAAGTGCACGGTCATGTGCTCCTTGCCGCCCAGGTTCATGTCCAGGGGGTACCAGTACAGGACGTCCTTCCTGATGGTCTCCAGGAGATCCGCGGGGATGCCGGTCTTGGAGGACACGGATGCCGCATCGCCCCTGCCGAGTATGGCGTAATCGAAGAACTCCTCGGTCATCTGGTCTGGCTCGATCCTGTGCTCGTTGGCGTAGATGGATATGATGTAGTAGACGGGGTAGAGGGTGGAATCCGAGATGGCCTCGATGATCCACTTCTCGTCGAAGGGGAACCTGGTCCCCAGCCAGTTGCCCAGCCTGGCGCACGCCCTCTCCCTGAACCAGTTCAGGACCGAGTGCACGTTGGTCTCGTACTCCTCGGGGTTGATGTTCATGGTGCGGCAGTGCGCGGATGTCTTATCGGTGAGCTCCTGGTCGGCGTAGTTGATGAACCACTGGTCGTCGATCTTCTTGATGTGGACCCTGCTGCCGCATCTGCAGACGACCTCCTCGGTGAGGTCGAAG
>CAMMYR010000129.1 GCA_946528255.1 uncultured Methanomicrobiales archaeon
CATGGTGTCGCTGACCATCGATGGCGCCAGTATCCTTGCTGCGCACGGCATCAACATCGTGGAGATCATGGACTTCGAGATGAAGGGCAACCTGTTCGCCATCGGAGTGGTGAAGGCGGATCCGAAGATACACATCGGGGACGAGGCGATAGCCGTGTGCAACGGAGAGGTGCGCGGCGTTGGAGTGGCCATGATGTGCGGCCAGGAGATGACCGACACAAAACGCGGCATAGCCGTGAAGATGCGCCACAGGAACCGACCACTTTCGGTCCACTTTCGGAGTCCTTCGGAGCTAGCCAGACATCCGGGGTTCGGTTCCCACTTTCGGGGACCTCCCCCTCTTAGCTTTAAATACCCTCCCCGCGTCGTAGGTATTGAAGGCAATAAGTGCATCCCCATAGCACAAAGCGAGTCTTCACACGGCGGAGGGATTTATCCATCCTATCCTATCCATCCCCCTCCGCCGTTTTTTTTTCCCATATACCTCGGATCGGCGGTTGATCGGCTTCGCTTCCTCATTATGACCAGTTCGGACGTTTTATCCACATCCTTCCTGACGACCATCTCCATCCCCAGTTCGGACATGCGATCGAGATAGGCCTCGGCCGTAGGCAGCCAGGAGCCCCCGTAGTTCTTATCCCCTTTCCCATCCCAAGTGGACATCGACCACTCGAGGTTCCTGATGGGATCGGCTGACGTTGACCGGAGGTGCCTGCGGAGTATCAGGATCCCGCCGTCCGCTACTGCTGAGAATACGCGGTCGGCCATCCTGATATCGGAAGTCGAGAGATTGAACGATGAGAACACCGCATCGTATGGTCCTCCGAGGTCATCGGTATAGAAATCTCCCCCTATGGTGGATAGCGGGACGCCGTACGCTTCGGAATTCGATTCCGCTATGGGGCACATCATCGGGGTATCGAACACCGTCGCTTCAAGATTCGGATGCCTGTGGACGAATCCTATGGCGTACAGCCCGTGGCCGCCACCCAGGTCCAGGAAGGTCCGGCTCCCCGAGAGGTCCGCATAGCCGTCGACCTCGTCGACTATCCTTCCGACCGCCCCGTCCATGCATGATTCGGCAATGGCAGACAGCCATCTCCTGCCGAACACCTCGTCGCGGCTCATGCTCTCTGGGCCCCCTCTGAGGATCGATGGCAGCCTATACCACCTGTCCATCCTCTCGAACAACCCTGACAGGCTGCTGGCCTGATACAAGTCCGATCCGGGGCAGAGGTACAAAGATGCCTTTCTGGTATTGATGTACCTGCCCCCTTGCGTCTCGAGCAATCCCATCCGGACCAGGCTGTCGCAGAGCATACGGGTCAGATCGGCGTCGGTTCCAACCGAGACGCTTATGGCCTCCGCGGTCGACGGCTCCTCCGTTATCCAGAACACCCCCAGATCCACGGCGGCCCTCAGGATGCACATTGAGGAGAATCCTCCCATATGGACGCCTATCTCGTTCACCATGAGACCGTCGCGGCTCGCATCCGACGGATGCATCAGTGATTCCGGATCCAGACCCCCCATTCGCTGCGCGCCCCCTCCATCGTACTTCTCCGACTCGCGTGGGACGACCATCGGGAGCCCCCTATGGTATATTATCTCGGATTCGATCCCGTAAACCTCGTCTATGAGCTCCTCGGTGATTATGCCCTTGTCCCCGTATGCGACTATCTTCCCGTCCCTAAGGAACATGAGCTTGTCCGAATAATGAACGGCGAGATTGATATCGTGCATGGTCATTATGGTGCACATCCCTTTGGAGCGCACGAGGCCCATTATCATCTGCATCGTGCGATGCTGGTTGGATATGTCGAGGTTGTTCGTGGGCTCGTCCAGGATCAGGACCGAGGGTTCCTGCACTATCGCCCTGGCGATCTGGGCCTTCTGGAACTCCCCTCCGCTTATCTCCGTCATATACTTCAGGGACAGCTCGGACATGCCTAAGGCGTCTATGATCTCCGTGACCTTATCCATATCCTCCTTCGATGCCCCCCAGTCGATGTAGGGCTTCCTACCCACCAGGATGGTGTCGAAGACCGACATCCTGGTTGGGGGGACCGACTGGGGCACGAACGCTATCTTCCTGGCCAGCTCCCTGCTGGTTATGGAAAAGATATCCGTCCCGTCCACCAGCACCTCACCGGAGCTGGGCTTCTGCGCCCCGGTCATGCATCTGAGGAACGTGGTCTTCCCCGTGCCGTTCGGCCCGAGTATCGAAATCACGGTGTTCGCCTCGGATTTGAAGGACACCCCCTTGATAACCTCGTTCCTTCCGTAGGAGAACCTGATGTCGTTGACCTCGATCATCTCCTGCGCCTCCCGAGAAGTATTATGATGAAGAGCGGGCCGCCTATAGCGGATGTGATTATTCCCACGGGTATGACCGTATAGAACGCATAGGACCCGATTATGTAAGCCAGGAGGAGGACCAGAGCCCCGACGAGCATCGATCCTATCAGGACGTAGCGGTTGTCGTTCCCTATCAGCCTCTTCACGATGTGCGGACCGATCAGGCCGACGAATCCTATGATGCCCATGAATGAGACCACGACGGCCGTGAGGACGGCGGAGAGCACCAACCCCACTATGCGGGTGGACCTGACGTTGACGCCCACCCCCCTGGCCACGTCCTCGCCGTTCTCCAGGGCGTTATAATCCCAGCGCTTGTAGATGAAATAGATGGATACGATGAGCAGGACGGCCCCGACTATGTACAGGTTATCCCAGCTTACCTTGCTGAGGCTGCCGAACTGCCAGAATACGATGGCCGACAGGGCGACATCGTTGGCCATGTACTGCATGAACGCGAGTCCGGCGGAGAATATCGAGCTTATTGCCAATCCCGCGAGGACTATGGATTCCGGAGTGCACTCGGTCATCTTCACGAGCAGCAGCATGATCCCGGTGGCGACCATGGCCATGGCGAACGCCATCACCGTGACCAGGAGCGGATCGTTCACATTGGCATATGCCGCCGTCTGGCCTACGACGGTCCCCCCGTTGAGGTAGAGGATGGCCAGGGCGGCCCCGAAGGCCGAGGCGTTGGACAATCCCAGGGTGAAGGGGGATGCGAGGGGGTTCCGGAGGATGCTCTGCATCACCGCGCCGGCCAGGCCCAGTGATGCTCCTGCGAATATCGCGGCGACTATCATCTTGAAACGGAGGTCCCAGACTACCGTGCTGTCCCAGGAATCATCCGGGGAGAACAGGTATTTCAGGATCTCCCAGTATGTGAGATCGGTGGCACCCAGGCCGATGGTGTATATGGAGAGGAAGAACAACAGCACCGCGGCGCCTATCAGGAAGAGCATCTTGTTGCGGGTGTACCTCAGGTACCCCTCCTTCGTGCCCTCGTCCTGCGGTCTGCCTTTGAATCCATCTATGATCATCGCTGAACCCACCTTTCATGGAAGGGGTTTGGTAAGGGTTTTGGTACGCGGCGCTTAAGCGGCCACCAGTCTGTATTCGGAACCGTTGCGCTCGATCTCGACCTCGCCGAATCTGGGCATCTCCTGGCCGTTGGCCGAGGATTTCCCCACGAAGAAGGCCTTCATGT
>CAMMYR010000130.1 GCA_946528255.1 uncultured Methanomicrobiales archaeon
GCCCTCGAGTCCCTGAGGGATGAAGTGGGCGAGAGATACGGGCGCGAAGCCATCGTACGCGCCTGCGACCTGACGGATGCGGATTCCATCGCATCGCTTTGCGATTCGGTATCGGACATCGATATCCTGGTGAACAACGCGGGATTCGGCGATTACGGACCCTTCGTAGATTCGGACAGGGAGAAGCAGATGAGGATGATCGACCTCAACGTCCGCGCTCTGACCGATCTGACGCACAGGATGCTTCCCGGCATGGTATCCAGGGGCAGCGGTCGCATCCTCAACGTCGCCTCCGTGGCTGCGTTCGAGCCCGGGCCGCTCATGTCCGTATATTACGCAACCAAGGCCTACGTCCTCTCGTTCTCGGAGGCCCTCAGGGAGGAGCTGCGCGGTACCGGCGTCACTGTGACCGCGCTTTGCCCCGGACCAACCAACACCGGCTTCGCCGAGGCCGCGGAGGTCCAGGGGACGAACCTGTTCAAGGAGGCTACCGGGGCGGATGCGGGGAAAGTCGCCGAATACGGATACAGGTGCCTCATGAGGGGGAAGACCGTGGCCGTATGCGGCATCGTCTTCAAGATCAGCATATTCTTCATCCGCCTCCTGCCCAGGGCCGCCACGCGCAGGCTGGTGCACTGGATACAGGGAAGGACCGGTAAAACCTGACAGCCCGATAGATATCGTATCCAAACGGCCCCTCTCCGAACCATAGGCCCTAGAAAAAAAGATGGACCCCCGCCGCAAGGCGGGGTATGGGCCCGGGGGCCCTGAAAGGTTTACTGGGTTCCATCGCCCAGGTCGTGGGTCCTGTCGAGCATCTTGTTGTGCTCCAGGTCCTCGTACCTGAACCTTCCGAGGTTGGTCTCGAAGGTCTTGTCGGCGGGCATGAGCTTCTTCATGGACTGCATGAGCATGCTGCCCATTCCCATGAGGCCCTTGGACATGTTGATGCCGAACCTGGTCCTGCCGCAGACGACGTGGCCGGGGTTGACGACATCCCTGGGGTCCATGAGGGTCTTGAGGGTCCTCATCCTGGCCGCGGTGGGGGCGTCGTGGATGACATCGAACATCCAGGCGAAGAACACTCCGAGTCCGGTGGACCTGCCTCCGTAGAGGGCGGCCCTGTCGCCGAGGTAGAAGTTGAACCCGAAGGCGAGCATTCCGGTCATGAGCTCGTCGTCCTTGAAGTAGTAGGGCATGAACAGGGTGGTGGACCTGTCGACCATGACTCCGATGACTCCTCCGGCCTCCATCTTCATGGCCTTGAATCCCTCGTAGCACTCGTCGGTGAACGCGCCCCAGTCGTGGGCGGGCACGATGACCTCGCCGGGGATCTCTCCGACTCCCAGCTTCCTGGCCCTGAACTCGTAGCACCTCTCCTCCCACTCGTGCTCGGCGATCTCCGAGGCGACCTTCCTTCCGCCGTGGGCTTCCGCGATGGCGTCGATGGCGGCCTCCTCCATGTCGTTGTGCTTGGCGTCTCCCTGGACGGTGACCAGCCAGAGGTTGGTCACATCGGGGGCGTGGACGCCGGCGCGCCTCTGGTTCTCGAAGTGCAGGTAATCGGACCATGCGATGTGCAGGGGCCTGAGGGAGGCGTGGGCGATGACGTCCTGGATGGGCTCGTTCATCGCCTTCAGGGTGTCGAACTCGTATGCGAGGCACCTGATCTCCCCCATGGGGTAGATCCTGAAGGTCACGGTCCCCAGCATACCGAGGGTACCCTCGGCTCCGGAGAAGAACTGGTTCAGGTTGAACAGCGCGCCGTAGGATCCGGTGGAATCGTATCCGGTGGTGACGACGGAACCGTCGTCGAGGACGATCTCGGCGTTCAGGATGTTGTCCTTGGCGGAGCCGTACTTGTAGGAACCGACACCCATACCGTTGGTGGAGATCCAGGCGCCGATGGTTCCGGAGGGGAACGAGGAGGGGTAGGATCCGATGATGTATCCCTTCTTCATGCAGGCCTCGAGCAGGTTCTTCCATGTGCATCCGGCCTGTACCTTGACGTAGAGCTCCTCGGTGTTGATCTCGATGACGTTCCTCATCTTGGAGGTGAAGTCGATGATGATACCGCCGGCGGTGGGCATGGATCCTCCCAGTCCCCAAGTGGCGTTGCCCCTGGGGGTGACGGGGATGCCGTACTTGTATGCGATCTTCATGACGGCCGCGATGTGGGCCACGCTCTCGACCCTGCAGATGACATCGGGGACGTTGTTGAACGCCATTCCGGCCATCTTCGGGAGGGGCGCGAGGTCGTGGCTGTAGATCAGCCTGTCCATGTAGTTCTCGTTGATGTTCTTGGCGCCGATGGCGTCCTTGAGCTGCTGGATGATCTCGGGGGTGAGCTCGCGGTCCAGGTCCTTGGCGTCCTTGACGGGGGCGTCGGTGAATCCGTCCTCGATCCTCTTGATGAAGGCCTTGGTGGCCTCGTCGCGGAACTTGGACTTGCACCTGCAGCAGGACCTTCCGCCCATCTCGATGGCCTTGTCGGCAGCGGCGTAGTAGTCCTCGGCGCTGGCGCCGTAGAATTTGACGACGGCGGTGCTGCGGTCGGGGATGTTCCCGCAGATCTCGAAGTCGGCGATGCCCTTGCAGGCCTCGATGTACGCGGCCAGGTCCTTGAGCGCGATGTATGCGGTGGGGGCCTTGATGCGGACGGATTCGTCATCGCAGATGCCCTGCCAGTGCGCGGCGCCGTCCAGCTTGGTGGCTCCGGCCTCGGCCATCATGGCGTCGGTGGCCTCGATGTCGGCATCGACGAAGGCCTCGTCGCCCTGGTATGCCATGAGGACGGCGGACTTGGCGAATGAGATGTGCAGCGGCTTGAGCGAGGGCTCCTGGACCATCTTGGAGAGGGCCGCGGCCATCGCGGGCACGTCGGCGAACTCGTAGGCGCAGGCCTTGGTGACGCCGATGGGGTGCAGCTTGAAGGTGACCTCGGCGATGACTCCGAGCCTGCCGTTGGAGGCGGCCATGGTCTGCGTGAGGTTGTATGCGCTCATGTAGTAGCCGATGTGGTCGTAACCGGTCTCGATGACCTCCGCTCCGCCGTCGACTGCCATGATGTTGTAGATGCTGTCCTTGGCGGTGCCGTACTTGTAGGAACCGACTCCGGGCTCCTCCCTGTACGCCCAGTCCTCGACGGTGGAGTCGGAACCGGCGGGGTAGACCCCGAGGGTGAATCCCGCCTCGGCCGCGGCGGCCCTGATCTCGCTGAACTTGCATCCGGCCTGGGCCCTGATGGTCATGTTGACCTCGTCCAGGCAGACGATGGAGTCCATGGCGGACATGTCGACGTACACATCGGTCTCGACGTGCTTGTTCTTGACGGCGAGGCTGTTGATGGATCCGCCCTCCCTCATGACGATGGCGACGGCTTTGGAAAGCTCCTCGACGTTCGCGGGCCTGATGCAGATCTTCCCTTTGATCTTGCACTCTTTCGAAGCGCTGACGACGGCCCTGACCTCATCGAAGGCGTCGGGGGACATCACGTTGCAGTTGCTCGATTTCATTTTCAATCGCTCCTTGCCGCTTATAGCGGTGGCTGTGATTGGTCGCACGC
>CAMMYR010000131.1 GCA_946528255.1 uncultured Methanomicrobiales archaeon
AAGGCCCACGGCGGTTACGTTTCCGTTCTCGTCCACGGTGGCCACGGAGGTGTTGGTGCTCCTCCAGGTGACGGTCTGGTCGTACGTGACCGGGATCACATACGCACTCAGCTCCACGACCTGGCCCGGGGCCATGTGCATGTCGTCCTGGACTATCTCCACGTCGGGGTCCGCCAGGGACCTGACGTTCACCTTGTATTCGGTCTCGCCCCCGCTGGGGGAAGTGGCTATCACTGTGCATCTCCCTTCTCCGACGGCCGTGATCAAGCCGCCGGCGGAAACCGCCGCCACCCTGCTGTCCGTGCTGCGCCAGGACGATACGTCCTGGATGCCGTTCGATGCATCGAACGATTCCGACACCTGCAGTTGCACCTCTCCATCGGATCCGCCGCCGCCAGTGATGACATAGCCGACGGCGATGCCTGCGATGCAAATGGTCGCAACTACGGCGATTATCATTGCATTGCTGCTCGTCATATCACCTTCACATCGTAGTTGTTCTGTAAGGGGGTTGGCAGGCGCAAACGGTCGCCGTACAGGGCCCTGCCCTCCAACGGCTCGTCATGCGCATGGCCCGCATGAGATTCGCGGCATCAGCTGGCGGATGGTCTTATCGGCACACTCGTCGGATAAACGCATAGGCGACATCAACCCGTCTATAGCTCATCTGATGCGGAATCGCCGTAGCCAGCGGGGATATCCGCTGTCTGCGGGCGCACGTGATACGGATAGCGTCCTGCGATTATAATCCTATTGCCAGGGTAGGGATTCCGCCATAGCCCCGGCTGCCGGATGGAATGGAGAAGGAAGGAGGGACGGTGGCGCCGTCCTGTTTGTTTTCAGAGGTCTACAACGAGCAGTTGTAAAAACGGTTTGATCGCATCCTCGGAGCGCGCCCCTCGGAGATCCCCGCTTTGACGGTGTCCACGACTTCGGAGAGTGACAGCCCTGTCTCAATGGCAATGGCAACGCAGCCCTTCCCCTTCATGTACAGATCCGCTATGCGGTGGGAATCCTCGTCCTTGCAATCGACGTAACCCCTCCTGCCCCTGGTGGAGCCGGAGGCCCAAGATCTCGTCTTGCACTTAGGGCACCTCAAAGGCACGCGGGACGATCTGGGGAACCAGGTGTGACCACATGAGGCGCATGTGTTCGTCACCGACTCCCCGTTCCAATGATACGTGCCGCAGGACGGGCAGCGCGCGGGGGCCTCCTTGAAACTGATCCAGGTGTGACCACACCTCCCGCATACCTTATCCATCGACCTATCATTGGACATGTCCATACCCTTGGATGTTGTCCAGATGATGGGCTGGAGCGTATATAAGGGTTTGGATGATAGAACCATCCAACGTATCGGATTTATCTGTATTAACGACCGAAAACTGTCATTTACCGACTAATTTATGCATTTTATTGAGTTTTCAATAAATTCTATGGCAATAAAACGGCATATAACAGATGGAGCATAATGCCAAACCTCGTAATATGTGACCAAGTTGGAAAAAATGTCCACCATAGGCTAGAATCCGGAAAGATCCTGCCCGGGGAAGGGTTCGGCGTATCCCTTCCCTCTTCTGACAACCGGGTATTATCTCCGCTTCAAAGTTGCGAAAAAATAGTGAAATCACTAGAAATTTACTGCTAAAAAATAGTGAAATCACTAGAAATTCCTGTGAAAAAATAGTGAAAGATTTATAGTCCAGAGCCTATTGGCAACCATGGAGAGGAAGATAGCCGGCACTCTCGAGGCATGGAAGGAGTCCGACCGCGATAAAGCCCTGATGATATGCGGAGGACGCCAGACCGGTAAGACGTACTCGGCGAGGGAACTCGGGAAGGGCTTCGCATCATTCATAGAGCTCAATCTCGAAGACAACCCCTCCCAGAGGAAGATCTTCGAAGGCGATGTGTCTGCCGACGATATCCTCGAACGCCTGTCGTTCATTCCGGAGGCCCGTATAATTCCCGGAGACACTCTGCTTTTCATCGACGAGATCCAGGCATGCCCTGCGGCCGTATCGAGCCTGAAATCCCTGGCCCAATGCAAGGACATCCGCGTCATCGCATCCGGTTCGCTGCTGGGAGTCAGGATATCCCCCAACCCTGTTAAGTCGGGAGGGGCCGGCAGCCAGAGGCTCTCCCCCGCAGGATACGTGGACATAGTCGAGATGCACCCGATGGACTTCGAGGAGTTCATGTGGGCCATGGGCGTCTCGCACAAGGCCACGGAGGCCATCCGCCGCCATGTGAGGGAGGGCGATCCCCTGGACCCTTACACCTTGGACAGGGCCACGGAGCTCTACAGGAGGTACCTGGTCGTCGGCGGGATGCCTGAAGCGGTCAGCACCTATGCGGAGACCAGGGACTACGGCGAGGTGCTTCGTACCCTGGGCGGCATCCGCGCGATGCTGTACCGCGACATATCGAAGTACTCGGACGGGCTGGACGTGCTCCTCATGCAGACGTGCCTGGAATCCGTCCCGTCCCAGCTGGCGGGGGAAAGCAAGCGGTTCGTCTACCTGGATATAGAGAACAAGCCGGGGAAGGGGAAGCGCGAGTACGAGAAGTACATCCAATGGCTGAACGGATCCAATGCCATCCTGCTCTGCTGGTCCCTGAGGGAGCCGAGGGCCCCGCTCAACCTCCAGGAGAACCGCGACCTGTTCAAAGCGTATATGTCGGATACGGGGATGCTGTCGCTGTTCCTGGGACCGGATGCGGCTCCTGCGGTCATGAAGGACATCCAGGCCAACAACGGCGCATTCATGGAGAACGCGGTATGCTGCGAGCTCCGCCGCCTCGGATACGTGCCCAGATACTATTCGTCAGCCGACGGCCGCATGGAGATAGACTTCGTGGTTTCCGATGGCAGGGGAGTGATGGCGGTGGAAGTGAAATCGGGCAGGGGGACCGCATCCGCATCTCTCCGCAAAGCAGGGAAGCTGAAGGATCTCGGGATAACCCGGAGGATCAAGCTCGCCGAGGGGAACATAGAGACGGAGAAGGATGGGACTATCAGGATGCCGCTGTTCTCGGTATGCTTCCTCGAGCCTCCGGCGCCGGCGGATATAGAGCCTATCGACCTGGGATGGCTTGCTGAGGGGGCGCGATCGGCATACGATGTCCGTTCCGAGGATCGCTGCGTGTGCCTCTTGATGAACGACTCCATCTTGTCGTACGCCTCCTCGAGGGTCGCCTCGGGGGCCAGCAGGATGGTCCTGAAGTGGTCCTGGCCGAACTCCTCGCAGAATCCGGATCCGTGGACCAGCACGACGCCCTCCTCCATTATGAGGTCGTGGACGAACTGGTAATCGTTCTTCCACGGCGTGCCCGCAAGGTCTATGCGGGGGAACATGTAGAGGGCTCCCTTGGCCCTCCTGGTGGAGATGAGGTCGATCTCGTTCAGCCTCTTGTAGGTGAAATCGGCACGCGCCTTGAGCTTCCTGTTCATCTCGACGATGTAATCCTGGGGACCCTGCAATGATGCCCTGGCGGCGGCCTGGCAGGGGACGTTCGGGCAGATCCTGGCGCGCATCTGCTTCATGAAACCGGTGCG
>CAMMYR010000132.1 GCA_946528255.1 uncultured Methanomicrobiales archaeon
AGGCTATCAACGTAACATAATTACGTCATTCAACGAACCCAGAATCTTTATCTATCCCCGACGATACGTGGGACTGTCCGTTCTGACGAAAGGGCGCGATCCATGAACGCCATGTGTACGGAACGGCCGACAGCGGCCCTGATCCCAATCATTTTGGGGCACTTGCGGTAGCATCGGCGTGACGCCGTGTGCGGTGACCGGGAGCCAACGCAGGGTCCGACACACACCCCCGGCGTAAATCAGCGCCTGGAGGCCTGCGTCATCGTAGGACGATGAAATGGCGTGTTAGCGCTCGGGGGACAGTTTCTATTGTGGTCCTGTAAGGGGCCTCCCTTCCGAAACCCCGTTTCAGGACTCACACGTAGGCGCAGAGCTTCCTCAGCCAGTACTTGGCCTCGGGCTTCTCCGGGAACATGTTCTCCAGCCTGTTGTACTGCTCCTCGTGAGCCTCGGAATCGGGATCGAAACCGATGATCATGTGGCACAGCTGGTGGTAGAGGCAGTAGTCGACCACGAAGTCAGGGACCTCGTCGGCGTCCAGTGCGGAGGTGATTGACACCACCCTCATCAGGACCGAGCAACCACCTGCCCTGTGGGAGTAGGGCTCCTTCGTCCAGGTGATCACTATGGAGGGGTCGTATGGCACCAGGCCCGCACCGATGAGGCGGTCGTATGACTCCTGGAGGTTCTTGCTCTCACCGATCGGGGACCTGGTGAAGTTGGGGCTCCTGGATATGTAGACGTCCTGCTTCAGGGCACAGAACGAGGGGTCGGTGACCCAGGCGCGAAGCTCGGCAGAGAACGTGTCGTTCTCACCGAGGATCCTCTTGAAGAGGGAGTCCGCCAGACTCCTGAGGACCTCGTCGGGGGCGTCGTCGAGGTAGTCCGAGACCCTGAAGTCGGCCCAGCCGTAGGACCTCTGCCACCTGCACTTGAAATCCCTGAACGCCATGAATTCAGCGTTCACGGAGTCGTAGCCGTATTTCTTTCCGACCTCGGAGAAGATCTCCTTCAGCCTGCTGTTGTTTTCGTCGTTGTCGTAGATTTCCATCTCTATTCCTCTGCGGTTTCATTCCCGCAGATTCGTTTTCGACTCGATACGATTAATAAAGGAGTGAAGCAGTTACAATCGCACACTCGACATCAAACGGTTATACTACGATGCATATACCCAGACATGGAGAAATCAACCGAACTCGAAAAGGAAACGGAGAAACGTCTGGAGATGGATAAGGCCGCCCTCGGCAAGATCCCCGTCGTGCACCAGGTCCTCAGCGAGAGACCCGATCTGTTCATTCCCAATTTCGATACGAGCGCCAGCATATTCATGGGAAAGGGCGTGCTGGACCTCAAGACCAAGAGGCTCATCTCAGTGGCGGCCTCAGCTATGGGAGGGAGTCCCTACTGCCTCCGCGCCCAGATGGAGGATGCCAAACTGGCAGGGGCCACCGAGGACGAGATCCTCGAAGCCCTGCAGATCTCCGCCTACATGGGGATGACCCGCGTACAATCCGTATCCTTCAGGGTCTTCGCCGAGATGTTCGGGAAAGAGATAAATTAATCATGACAGACACGGACGTGGAGAGACTCACCGGCAATCCCCGCCGGGCCATACTCGGCATGTCGCTGCCGCTGACGGTAGCCATGCTCATCTCCTACGTCCAGAACTTCATCGACATGGCGTGGTGCTCGGGACTCGGGTCCGCTGCCATGGCCGCCGTGAACGTATCCGGACCGTTATACTGGATCGTGGTGGACATCGGGATAGGTCTCGGGGTTGGTGCATCCACTGCGATCGCCAGGGCCATCGGTGCCAAGGACAAGGACAGGGCGGACGGGCTCGGGGTCCAGGCGGTACTCCTCGCGATAGTCTCCGCACTGGCCGCCACGCTTGTGCTGTTCCTCGTCTGCGAACCCGTACTCGACTTCATGACCAACGGCGGGGACACAGCCCTCTGCAAGGCGTATGTCATCCCTTACTTCATATTCGCCACCCCGATAATCCTCCACGGGATGCTCATCGGGATGCTCCGTGCCGAGGGTTCAGGCAGGACCGTGCTCTACCTTTCTGTGCTATCCTGCGTCATCAACCTCTCCCTCGATCCCGTATTGATATACACACTGGGATGGGGCCTCACTGGTGCGGCCGTATCCACAGGCATATCGTTCATCATACCGCTCGCGGCGGGCCTCTTGCTCTACCTCAGGGGAAGGACCTTCGTGAGGCTTTCCTTCAGCAACCTCCGTTTCAGGAGGGATTACCTCTGGGACCTCATGTACGTGGGTGTCCCCCGTATGCTGGAGCTCATGGCGATTTCCTTCCTCATGATCCCCCAGAACATGCTCGTCGTGCGCACGGGGGGCGAGACCGGGATCGTTCTTGCCCTCAGCCCGTACAAGTTCATCATGCTGGCGGTCATGCCCGCCAGAGGGATGTCCGAGGCCATGATCCCCGTGACCAGCGCCCTGCAGGGTGCAGGAAGGTACGCCGACGCACGCGACGGTTTCCTGTACACCGTGGGAATGGCGACAGCAGTCTGCGCCCTGCTCGCAGGAATAATCTTCCTTGCCGCGGAACCCCTCACTTGGCTGTACTCATACAGCGGGGATATGGCCGACCTCCACGGGGAGCTCACCCGTGTCCTGCGCATCTACAGCCTGTGCGTAATCTTCGGCGGACTCACGATGGTCTTCTCCGGGGTGCTGCAAGCCCTCAGGATGGCGCTCCTAGCGACGATCACCATATTCGTGAGGGAGAGCGTGTTCATAGGCATGTACATAATCGCCTCCGGGATCGGGATGGAGGCGATCTTCCTCTGTATGGACCTGGGGATGCTTTTCGGAATGATCCTCATGGGAATGTTCGCCGCATACGGAATTAGACAATTGTCTAAGAAGTGCCCTTCCGAGTGAACGGTTCCTGTCAAAACGACTGCTCGGAATGAGCGAATACATTCATTTTACTATTCATATTTCTACGAATTTCGTATTAATTAGACGGAATTTGGTAAATAAATAAATATCATTAGACATTTGTCCATAATCAAGGAATAAATCCGAACAAACGGAGTTCAGAATATGAGAAACCTATACAAGTTACTGGTATTCACCGCGGTCGCACTCGTCTGCATCTGTGCGTTCACGGTGTCCGTGCCCGTCGCCTCGGCAGCACCGGAGGAACCAACAGACCCAGGACATATCTCGTGGGTACTCGTGAGTTCCCTGTTGGTGTTCATCATGGCGCCCGGGGTGGCGTTCTTCTACGGAGGTATGCTGCGTAAGCAGAGCATGGGTTCGATCATGGCACAGACCCTTATCGCCATGGCGGTCATGAGCATGAGCTGGGTGCTCGTGGGATACACGCTGTCCTTCGACGGGAACGGGGCCATCATCGGAGGGCTGGGCAACCTGCTCATGGAAGGTGTGGTGGAAAATGCTACCGGTGGATCCGTTTCCGATATGGAGTTCGCTTTCTTCCAGATGATGTTCGCGATGATCGCGGGCGCGTTGGTCCTGGGGGCCGGCGGCGGCGGGGGG
>CAMMYR010000133.1 GCA_946528255.1 uncultured Methanomicrobiales archaeon
AGCAAGAACGTCTACGGGTTGCTGGTGGACCTTGCCGAACGCGGTGTCGATGTCAGAATCCTAATGGATGAGGATGTTGTCGGTGGAAATCTTAAGGAATATGTCCCATACCTCCGCGCAATCATCGATGCCGGCGGAGATGCTAGAGCAATAAGCACCAATGAGTCTTCTGACAGATTCGCACAAGTCCATTCAAAGTATGCAGTCATAGATGGTAGCACTGTTGTGATCACCTCGGAAAACTGGACCACCGAGAACATGAGCGGGAAGGTTGCCGACAATCCCTATTCATCCTCCACTAAGGGAAACCGTGGATGGGGTGCAGTGATAGAGAGCAAGGGCTACGCAGATTTCATGACCAGTGTCTTCGAAAATGATTACGATACCAAATACGGAGACGTAAAAGATATTCTCAAATCATATCCCGAATCCGTGGGCGAAGTGCCCATTTACACCAGTCCTAAAGGTGACCCCGTCTGCGCCGAAACGAAGACCAAAGTTACACCCATACTATCTAACGACAGCAGCTACCAGGGGATCAAGTACTACATCGGCGAGAGCGACAAGCGCATCTACGCCCAGAACCAGTCCCTCAGCAGCTACTATCTCAATCTCGGCGACCTCTCCCCGGTGACCCTCATCTCCAAGAGGGCAGGGAACGGTGTGGAATCCAAGGTGATGCTGGGAACCAACGCCACCGATGTGGACAACCAGATCTACCTGATCAATTCCAACACCATGATCAAAGCCGCCAAGATGGTCACGCCCTACCTGCACAACAAGGGCATGGTCCTCGATGATGTGGCGATCGTCAGCTCCATCAACTGGACCCCCACATCCGTGATGGAGAACCGCGAGACCGCGGTGGCGATCCACTCGGCGAAGATAGCGGATTACTTCGCGGACATCTTCCTGAAGGACTTCGAGCGTTACTACGACTACGAGGGGTTCAAGGTAGACACCAGCAAGATACAGACCTCGTACCCCTCCGGCAAGGAGATCACCATGCAGGTCGATGTGTCCCCCGCGGGCTCATACACCTATTTATGGGATCTGGGCGACGGTTCCGAACCGATAACCACCACCTCGAAGAAGATAACAGCCAGACCGGCGGACGGCGCGCATGTCCTCAAGGTGACCGTCACCAACGAGAAGGGCGTTTCCCAGATCATCACCCGCGACTACGCGGTCGTGGATGAGGCTGAGGATGAGGGGGTCCTGCCGGAGATCGCTTCCGGACCGTGGATATATCTAGCACCGATCCTGGCCGCCATAGCGGGTCTGGCAGCAGTCCTGAGGAGGCACAGATGATAAGGCAGGCGACGGCCTCCGATGCGCCCAAAGTGTACGCGTTGATCAACGCCAACCTGGACGATTACTTCTCGGAGGACGTGATCGCCTTCTTCCTGGCCCAATGGCCGCAGGGGCAGTTCGTTTCCGTCGACCTCTTCGGAAGGGTCGACGGGGCCCTCTGCGGCTCCGCCCTCGACGGGGGGCGGGCCTCCGTCTCCCTCCTGGCGGTGGACTCCGCATCCAGGGGCAGGGGAGTGGGCACAGCCCTCCTGGATTCCCTCAGGAGGAGGTGCTTCATGGAGGGCCGCACCGTCATCCAGCTCGAAGTCAGAACGACCAACTCCGATGCCATAGAATTCTACCTTTCCAGGGGCTTCTCGGTCTCCGAGGAGCTCCCTCGCTTCTACAACGACGGCGGCGATGCCTACCGCATGGTCTGCCGCCTGTCCGGACGATTCGCCTGCGGCGCGGCGCGGGCTTCCTGATGGCCGTGTGGACGGTCAGGACCGCGACGATGATTATACCGACCACGAGCCCGCCGATGATGATGTAGTTCCTGTTGTCCCCGCCGTCGCCCTCACCGGAATCCACGTATTTGACCTGGTAGACGGTGCGGTCGTCGAACGGGAATGTGATCCAGCCCAATTCTGGCTCTACGGTGAGGTATTCCACATAGGTCTTGGTGGCCTGGTCGTAGCTGTAGACCTCGGCCGAGAAACCGGAGGGGACGTATGCCCTGACGGAAACGGTCATGTCGCTGTACCTCAGGGCCGCATCGGTTATCCCGAGGATGCCGATCTCGAACGCCAGGTCGAAGCCGTCCAGGACGTCCCTGTCCCTCAGGGAGAAGAGGAACTCCGGGCTGGTGAAGGCCAAGCCGGGGAGCGGGGTGGCCATGATGGTTCTGGAGCCGTTCAGCAGCGCTATGGTCAGCTCGGTGGGGGAGGTTCCGCCCTGATTGGCCACCAGGACCGTATCGTCGGAGGACGATATGCTGATGGACGGGTCGGTGGATGTGTAGACTATCTCGGATGCGATGAACCCCTGGCCGGTGACCCTGCCGATGACGCTGCCGGTTCCGACCTTCTTGATGACCCCCGAGTTCTCCAGAGCGCCGTCGTTGTCGATGGTTCCGGAGAGGGTCATCATCCCGGAGTTGATCAGCCTGCCTCCGTTCTCTATGGTCACCACACCGGATTCGCGGATCGAGAGGTCGGTGTTCGCGAATATCGTGGCGCCCATGATGATGTCCGCATCGGGGATGGCGTCCCAAACCCCTCCGTCGCCGTATACCGGGTGCGAACTGCCGTCCTTCCCGTAGTAGGTGGTGCTGATGTTGGTTGTGCTGGGGATGCCCCCGATGGTGTAGCTGGAGAACCTGTAGGCGATGCCGCCCCTCTCGGTCATGAAGCAGGAATCCGTGGATATCCCCTTCCCCACGGCATCCAGTGTGACGTTCTTGGTGGCCTGCGGCCTCTCCCTCTCCCCGTTCCAGAGGATCTCGGGCAGTGTGACGATGCCCGCCCCCAGGATCATGGACTTTATCCTGACGCTGCTGTGGATCATGACATCGGCATCGCCGGCCACGAAGGAGGTACAAAGATCCGACTGGATCCTGTTGGAGGCGGCCTCCGTATCGGATCCGATGCACATGTAGTCCACCGACCCGTTCTCCAGGACGTAGCTGATGGAACCTATCCTGGCCTTCTGGTTGGCCATGTATCCTATCTCCCCTCCCCTGAGCTCGAATGTGATGCGGTCGTACCTTCCGTTGGCGCCGCTGGTGAGGAAGCGGTCCACCGAGGCCCCCTTGCGGACGTCCACATCCATGTAATCGATGCCGATCATATCGGAGGTGGGGGCGAACTGAGCGACGTGCCCGCCCCTGATGCTGACCTCCAGGGAGCTCACGGGGGTGAACACCTCGGAATAGCTGTTCCCGAGCTGGGGCCTGATGTTGGAGCGAACGGTAACAGGGTTCAGCTTGGATACCTCGCCTGAGTGGATCTCCAACCTGAGCGAGATGTACCTGTCGGTGGAGATGTCGTCCACCGCCATCAGGGAGAGCCTGCCGAGGGTGGCGCCGTCCACGACCACGCACAGGGAATCCCCCGCTCCGGACAGGACGGAGGCCTCGAAATCCGAGCCCTTCGGCATGGTGTAGGACAGCCATTCGAAATCCGGGTCCCCGGGTTCCACGGGCTCCAAGGGGGATTTGTATGTGACCAAGACGGTCCCGAGGC
>CAMMYR010000134.1 GCA_946528255.1 uncultured Methanomicrobiales archaeon
CTTCACGATGTAAAAACAGGCTTGCTGCGTGGCGCCGAGGGTTCTGACTGGCTGCACTGGTGTGAGGTGCCTGTGGAATACCGTGGAGGGATGGGATCGGATGAAATCGAGGAACGTTTCATCTGTTTGGCCGCTCACACCAATGGAGCCGGCCCGCACGGCCAGACCGACGTCGTGGTAAATGCCGTCGGTCGAGCAGATGAAGGGGGTTTCGGCATCGAACAGCAGGAACAGCCTGGTCAGGCAGCTATCCGAAAGCGCGGTGCTTGGCAGGATCGTCTGGAGGCTGGTGCGCAGGGTGATGAGCTGGGCGTAGTTGACGCTGGAGAGAGATGACGCGGAGCGCAGCGAGATGACGGAGGGGTCGCGGCGCAAAAGACGTGTGATCTTCGGGATCTCACTCTGCATGGCCGCCTCGATCTCTGCCCTGCCCTTGCTGACGTGCGCTTCCACTTGGTTGACGGCGTTGCGGGAGAGGGAGGCCTGCGCGCGGCGATAGACGAAGGCGTAGGCACACAGAAGTACTGCGATCACGATGAAAGCGACCGCCACGGTCTGCATGATCGGCCTGGTGTTCATCTGGCACATCGGCTGGGGCATCCTCCCTTACGGGATCCTCGGAATCATCGGTGCCGGGACTTACACCGTCGGATTCGCATACAAGTACCACGCGCTCGGGCAGATCTCCGTGTTCTTCCTGATGGGGATCCTGATGCCCCTTGGCTCCTACTACGTCCAAGTGGGAGAGTTCTCCTGGGATGCTTTGCTCCTCGGCCTGCCCAATGCGTTCCTGATCACCGCGGTCCTGTGCGGCAACGAGCTCAGGGACTACCACGAGGATCTGAAGGCCGGGGTCAGGACCCTGTGCGGCCATCTGAGCTACGGCACCGCCAAGAAGCTCTACATGGCCGAGATCGTGATCTGCTATCCGATCCTCATCGCCCTGGTCGCCCTGCAGATAGCCCCGTGGATGTGCCTGCTGGCCCTGGTATCGCTGTACGACTTCCGCATCCTCTACCTCAACTGGCTCGAGGCCCCCGAAGATAAGAGTAGCAACTTCATGCTCGTACCGCTCTGTTTTAAATTCAACTGGCATTTCGGGTTGCTATTGGCGGTGGGCTACATCGTGCAGCTCATCGTCCTCCCGGAAGTGATGCGATATGGACGAGGAGCTCAAGACCGGCAACCAGTTCGAGGGCAAGGAGGAGTACATCAAGGATGTCTTCACCGAGATCGCCGAGTACTACGACGAGATGAACGAGATCATGTCCATGCATATGGTGCAGGGCTGGCACAAGTTCATGATGAAGAAGGCCGGCGACATCAGCGGCAAGAAGTGCCTTGATGTGGGCACCGGCACCGGGGAGATAGCGTTCCATGTGGCCCGCACAGCCGGAGAGGGATCGGAGATCATCGGATTGGATCTCACCCCTGCCATGCTCGAGCTCGCCAAGAGGAAGGAGCCCGAGCTGAACCTCCCCGTCAAGATCGAGTGGGTGCAGGGCGATGCCCTGAAGCTCCCCTACGCGGACGATTCCTTCGACCTCGTCACCTCCGGATACATGCTCAGGAACGTCACCGACATACTGGGAGCGGTCAGCGAGATGCACCGCGTCCTCGCCCCCGGCGGGAAGGTCATCGTCGCCGAGCTCTCCAAGCCCAAGAACAAGGTGATGCTCTTCGGATACAACATGTACATGAAGAGGGTCAGGCGCTACGGGCGCAAACGCGACATGGGCAAGAGCATCGACGGAAGGCAGTCCGCATACGAGTGGCTGACCTCCTCCATCGAGGGATTCCCCTATGGCGAGGATATGGTCAAGATCTTCAGGAAAGCCGGGTTCGAGGATGCCAGGTTCTACGTCAGGAGCTTCGGAGCCGTCAACATCTACGTGGCCACGAAATGAGACAGTACAAGGCGTACCTGTTCGATTTCGACAACACGCTCTACGACACCAGCGGGAGCATGAAGGACATCCTGAGGAGGGGATTCCCCGCCATCGGCATACCATTTCAGGACAGCGATTTCGATGAGCTCATCGGGCTGGATCTGGAGCAGATATTCAAATTGAAGTGCGGGGACAAATCCAAAATCAAGGCGTTCTCGGACGCCTGCATGACTGTGTTGGAGTCGAGCGCCTACCTGTCCGGCCTGCCGTTCCCCGAGGTGCCGGAGCGCATCAGATCCCTTGAAGCGGACGGGGCCCGGCTCGCCGTGGTCTCCGGGAAGCAGGTGTACAAGATAGAGAACCTGCTGGAACGGGACGGCCTGCTCGATTGCTTCGAGACTATCATCGGCCACGAATCCACGCACCGCCACAAGCCCCATCCGGATCCGATCCTGAGGTGCCTGCACGTCATGAGGCTTAACAGATCCGATGTGCTGTACATAGGCGACAGCCCCAACGATATAGGCGCCGCCAGGGCGGCGGGCGTGGACATAGCGGTGGTGGACCGCGACGGGCACATTGACGACCCGGACGTGGAGACGTTCCGTTCGATAGATGAGATATTCGCTGGGAATTGAGCCTCATCAGCAGTTCCATCGCGGGCTGGAACCCGTTACTGGCGGACTTGGATACCCAGCCTGCGGATTCCTCGAATGGCATCTCGATCTGCCCCGAAAGACCCAGCGCACCCAGGTTGTACTGTGCCGTTGGCTCCCCCGCCTCGGCGGAGAACCTGAAGTGCTCCGCGGCTGCCGCCACATCCCCCGAATCGAGGTCCAGGCTGCCGAGCATGGTATGCGCCAGAACGAAGCCCTGTTCCGCCGCGGCATCGAACCATTCCCTGGCCTTTGCCATATCCGGCGGTGCGCCGTGATCGCCCAAGTACAGGAGCCCAAGATTGTACTGGGCCTTCACATCGTCCTTCATCGCCGCCGATAGGAAGTATGATTCCGCACGGGGGAAATCGCCTCTCTCGTAGAGTATCCCGCCTATGCAGAGACAGGCATCGGTGTCCCCCTGGTCGGCGGCCATCTCGAAGTACCTCTCCGCTTCGGCGGGATCCGCCGGGATCCCCTCCCCGCAGTCCAGCATGAACGCCAGATCGTACTGCGCCCCGGGATCGCCTAGGTCGGCCGCCTTCCTGTACAGCTCCGCCGCCCTGGCCTTGTCCAATTCCACCCCGTCGCCGTTGCGGTACTTCGCTGCGAGGATGCATATGGAATCCGGATCCCCCAGATCGGCCGCTCTCTGCAGCCATGCCACGGCGTTGCCGGGATCGAGGGAGGCTGCGTTCCTCATGGCCGATACGCTGCCGCTCTCCGCTGCCCTGGAATACCAGGACAGGGCGGCCGCGGGATCGGTTTCGTGCTTCAGGACACCCAGGTTGCACATGGCCCCGGTGTCCCCGGAATCGGCTGCGATCGTAAGATAATGCTCCGCCTGACGGATGTCCTTCGGGATGCCCTCTCCCACGAGATGCATATATCCGAGAGAGGCCGCTGCCTTGGGATCTCCCGCATCGGCCAGCTCCCTCAGTATATCCGATGCTGCAACGGGATCCCTCTCGACCCCGTCTCCCTCGC
>CAMMYR010000135.1 GCA_946528255.1 uncultured Methanomicrobiales archaeon
CGGGGTCTACAGGGACGACGGCCTCATAATGGACGTGGACACCCTGGAGATCCATGCGGGCGACAGGATCTGCGTCATCGGCACCCTCGAAGGGTTGGAGGAGTTCAACACAATCGTGGGCGTCGAGAACGTCGGGAGGGAGTTCTCCATCCTGGGCGGATCCATCGTCGGCCAGAACCTGGCCAGGATGCTGTCCCAGGACCCGATCAAAAGATATGTCAAGATCATCGAGCGCGACCAAGACAAGTGCATGGAGCTGTCCAAGGTGCTGAACGGAGTCAACATCATCCACGCCGATTACACGGAACCGGAGGTGCAGACCCAGGAGAACATCTTCAAGTCCGACTGCACCATATCCACGTCCCGCCTGGACGACACGAACCTCCTTATGTGCATGTCGGCCCAGAAGTACAACGCCCACAAGATCATTTCCAGGTATTTCAAGAAGGAATACGAGGACATCTTCACCTTCACCGGGCTGGAATGCATCATCGGATACCACAAGATCGTCGCCAACGAGATCACCAAGTTCACCGTCTCCGATGAGATGGCCATCATCCGCCTCAAGAACAACAACGAGCTCTTCTTCAAACACACCGTGGACAAATACTCCAAATTGCTGAACGTCTACAACGGCGACCTCAGGATGCCGCCCGGCATACGCATCGTGGCCATCCTCAGGGACGGCAAGGTCATCTACCCCCGCCAGGACATGATGTTCGCTGAGGGCGACCAGGTCATCGTCTTCACCAACGTGGTCAAGCAGAGCGACCTGACCAAGGTATTCGGCAAGAAGCTCACGTCGGAGTGAACCAGATGCTCCCCACCCTGAAGATCAAGAATCCGATAACGCCCCGCTGGCACAGCACCACGCTGAAGATGCTGGGGTTCGTTATGGTGGCCCTGGGCATGATGCTGTGCCTGCCCACCGCCTCCGCTCTTATCCTCGGGGAGCACACCGAATACTACGCGCCGCTTGTCCCGCCGCTGATAGGTCTGGGATTGCTGATGTACGTGGCCTTCGGCCCCAGAGCCAACTTCCGCTCCGTCAACGGATTGCTGCTGGTCGGCCTGGCATGGCTGATGGTGTTCATCATCGGTTCCATCCCCTTCATGCTCTTCGGGATGAACTTCCTGGATGCCTTCTTCGAATCGGTCAGCTGCTTCACCACCACCGGGTCCTCGGTCATGGAGGATCCCGAGAGCGCGGACTACAGCATGCTGCTCTGGCGCGCCCTCTCCCAGTGGATCGGCGGTTTGATGGTCATCCTGGTCTTCATGTACATGCTGCCCAGCTTCGGCATCGGGCGCAACCTCTTCATCAACGAGCTCTCCGGATCCGGTTCCTCCACCTTCTCCATGAGGATAACCAACGCCGCCCGCTCGTTCATAACCGTATACATCATCCTCACATTGCTGAACTTCCTCGTCCTCATCCTGCTGAGGACGGAGGTCATGGACGCCCTCACCCTCTGCCTGACAACCATATCCACAGGCGGCATGTGCTCCATGCCGGACAGCATGATGCACATGACCTGGGAGATCCAGGTGGCCACCATGGTGTTCATGCTGCTGGGCGGTCTGAACTTCTATCTTCACTTCACCACCATCTTCAAGCGCTCCCTGGACGGATACCGCAACAGCTCCGAGTTCAGGCTCCTGCTGATCTGGTTCGTCTCGGTGTCGATCATAATCTACGTGCTCCTGCTGATGAACGTGCCCGGAGCCATGTCATTCGACACGGTGGCGCACCTCGACCTGCTGAAGGACGCTTTCTTCACAACGGTCTCCATGGGGACCACAGCGGGGTTCTACAGCGTGGATTACTGCCTGTTCCCGCCCCAGTGCATCTTCCTGCTGTTCATTGTCACCTTCATCGGGGCCTCCGCCGGATCCACCGCGGGAGGTGTCAAGTTCGGCCGCCTGATCATCATCTTCCAGTTCGTGAAGAACTCCGTGAACAGGACCCTGAGCCCCAACGAGGTCAGCACCGTCAAAGTGGATGGCCAGGCCATCGACCCCAACGCGGTCCACTTCGCCCTGTGCATCTTCATCATGTACGCCGTGACGCTGCTCCTGGGCGGTGCCGTCATCATGATGTTCGGATTCGACTTCGTCGACGCAATCGGCCTGTCCCTGAGCTCCGTGACCAACGTGGGCCTGGGATTCGACAACTTCGGGCCGGGCGCATCGCTCTCCGGCCTGGCGAACCCGATCAAGATAACCATGATGGTGCTCATGTGGCTGGGTCGTCTGGAGATCATCGTCGCGCTGTCGTACGTGAGCCCGCAGTTCTGGAGAGAGGTGTGGTTCAGCCACCGCGCCAGGAAGAGGACCAAGTACTTCGAGAAGCAGAGGCACGCGGACCGATTCGGTCGCAGTAGCGCAGCACTTCCATGGCAGCGCGGTTGCCGGGGGAGGCCTCATTGATGGCGCCGGCAACGATCCTGGCCTTCTCGTACTCGCCCTTGTTGGCCAGGCATATCCCCAGGGTCTCCATGGCGCCGACGTGCTTCGGATCCAGCTTGATGGCCCTGGTGGCGAAGCCCGCGGCGGACTTGTCGTTGCCCATGATGCGCATGGCGTAGGCGGCCACGGCGTTGCCGTCGGCGTCCTTGGACTTGAGGCACTGGCGGGCGTATTTCACGGCGTCCTTCTCCCTTCCGGCGATCATCAGGGCGTCCACGTTGCAGACCATGACGTCGTAATCCCCCGGGAGATCCCTGTCCAGGGCCTCGGCGATGGCTATTGCCTCGGCATGCTCCCCCAGGGCGCTGCGGATGTTGGAGAGGGTGATCCTGTCGATGGGCTTGGGATCCTCTATGGACTCCGCTACCTCCAGGGCGGATTCGTACTCCTCCATGTCCACCAGGCACATCATCGAGAGCCTGCGGGTGGAATCGCTGACCTCCAAGGTCTTGACGATCTCGTACGCCTGGACGGGATACTCCAGTCCCCTCAGGGCCCCTGCGATCTCGACGCGGGTGCGCATATCGTCGCCCAGGTTCCTCATGATCTTGGAAACGATCTCGAACATGAGGTCGTCCATGCGGACGACTTTCAGGAGGGAGACGCACTGGAGGAGGACGAACGGGTCGTCGGTGGACTCCTCGAGTCCCTTCGCCAGATCGCGAAGCTCATCCATGTTGCCTGCGGACATGGCCATTCCCATGTCCTTGAAAACCTCCTGGGGCTCCATGGTGGCCTATCGGGGGTGTCCCATTAAAGGATTTGCCATCGGATGATGCCCTCCGCGATGTAACCATTATTACATCCAACGGCTATCATCATCCATAACCGGCAGGCGCATCTGGATGCATGCGCCGGCCGGGGGGATGACTATCATGTCCGATATGGAGAAAACAGACAACAGGAGCGTCAACCTGGCGCTCTCGAGGCATAAGGGCAGGAAGGGGAGGATAGCCCATCCCCCGCCGGTGTTCCCGGCGATCATGATGATGCTCGCCGCTTTC
>CAMMYR010000136.1 GCA_946528255.1 uncultured Methanomicrobiales archaeon
GTAGATCATCGTCAGGCCGTTGTTCCCGCCAAGCAGCTGATTGCCGGGGGCCCCTCTATTATCCAGGCTCCGATGCATCGGAGATGCTCGTCGGTTGCACCGCCAGGGCATCCGAATGGGATGCCATGGCATTCCTGCGGGATGGCCGCCTGGTGAAGTCCTACGGAATCCACCCGTGGTACCCGGAGGATTGGTGCGCATCCACGGAATCCCGTCTGATCTCCATATTGGACTCCGATCCTTCGGCGCACGTGGGCGAGATAGGGCTGGATGCCAAACGCGGGATCCTTCAGGACCAGATGGACCCTTTCATCGCCCAGCTCGGGATAGCCGAACGCTTCGACAGGATAGCATCCATCCATATGGTCGGGACCGAGAAGCAGGTCCTCGACGCGCTCCGCGCCCGCCCCCATGGCAGGACGATCCTGCATTCCTACGGGTCGGACAGCTACGTCAGGCCGTTCGCATCCGAGGGCTGCTACTTCTCCATATCCCCGCGCATACTCTCAAGATCGGACATCAGGGTAAGGCGCCTCCTGGAGGCGATCCCTGCGGACCGGATCCTCCTGGAAACCGATGCCCCCAACGTTCCCCGGGGTTTCGAAGGGATGGAGGCGTTCTCCGCTCGTCTAGCGGCCGTCTCGGGCATCGGGGATATATCCGACATCGCATATGCCAATCTCAGGAGGCTCATCCACGGACGACATCTCTACGCGCACCAAGATCATCCTCGGCGATGAAGGCATCAGGAAGCTGGCGGAAGCCCGCGTGCTGCTGGCGGGATGCGGAGCGGTGGGCGGTTACGTTCTCGAGGGCCTGGTCCGCGCCGGTGTGGGGCACATTAGGGTCGTGGACGGGGATGTGTTCTCGGAGAGCAACCTCAACAGGCAGGTCCTGTGCACCCACGAGACGCTGGGGATGCCGAAGGCCGAGGTCGCCTGTGCCAGGGCCCGCTCCATCAACCCCGATATCGACATCGCCGCCTTCCCTGTCCGCATAAGCGAGGAGACCATTCCGGAGATACTCTCGTGGGAGGCCGATTACCTGGCGGATGCTATCGACACAGTGGCCAACAAATGCCAGCTGCTGTCCGCGGTGGCGGGGAAGGACATCAGAGGGTACTCGTCCATGGGCGCCGCGCTGCGCACGGATCCCTCGAGGATCAGGGTCGCTCCACTGATGGCGACCAGGGTTTGCCCCCTGGCGGCGAATGTCAGGAGGAGGCTCAGGGGCCTGGATGCATCGAACATGACCTGCGTCTACTCCGAGGAGGCCCCTGCCGCGGTACCTGATTCCAGGGACGACAACGGCAAGAGCGTCCTGGGCTCTCTGCCCACGGTCCCGGCCATATTCGGGATGACCATAGCCAACCTCATAATAATGGATATAGTATCCAAGTAATCCATGCTGGATTTTCCATCCCTCTATGACCGATCATCCGAAGTGCTGGCATAAACCCATACAGTTGGATAAGTACAATACAGTAGCATCCAGTTTTTGTACAAATACTTAAATAAATTCTTGGTATGCAAATGTCGATGCCGAATCCAGATGATATCTATTGGAATTCGTTCTTACCTGCTTTCTTCGACAGGATGAGCGTCCTCATGAGGAAGAACATGACCTCCATGGTCGTCGAATACGGCCTCACCAGCGCCCACGCGATCTACCTGATCGCCCTGAAGCTCCAGGACGGGCAGACGCTGGTCAGCCTCTCCCGCTTCCTCGATCTGGATACGGCCAACACCAACCGCGTCATCAAGGTGCTCAGGGACAAGGGCCTCGTCTACGACGACAGGAAGACCGAGAGCAGCAAGAAGTACTCGATCTACCTGACCGATGAGGGCCAGAAGCTCGCTACCGAGATCATGGACGGCATCACGAAGCTGAACAACAGCTATTTCGAGGACATACCCAGGGAGGACATCCTCCACATGAGGAACACCCTGATCCACATCCTCAACAACATGAACGTCGGCATCGACAGCTACATGGGATCGAAGTACGAGGATCCCTTCTACACCCACCTCCACATCAGGCCCCTGGACGATGACTACGACACGGAGCCCAGGCTCCTGGACGCGTCCGAGGATGTCGAAGGGGAGGCAAGCCGAGGGATAACATGAGCAACATCGTAGCGATAGTCTCCAGCCCGCGCCCCAAGGGCAATTCGGGCATCCTGGTGAACTCCATCCTCGACGGAGCGATGGGCCTCTCCACCAACATCATCAACTATTACAATCTCAACAGCGCCCGCTCGTTCACCGGGTGCAACGCCTGCGAGGGATGCAAGAAATCCGGGAAGTGCGTCCTCAACGACGGCCTGACCGGCGTTCTGGAGGACATCGTCCACGCGGATGTGGTGATCATCTCCACTCCGGTGTACTTCTTCGGGCCCTCCGCGCAGCTCAAGGCCCTGATCGACAGGATGTACTCCTTCTGCGTCCAGGGCGACAAGAACCCTCTCAAGGGCAAGAAGGCCATCCTGGTCGTCACCGCATCCTCCCCCGAGGAGGCCATAAAGCCGATAGCCGCGGAGATCTCCAAGGTCATGCAGTTCATCGGATTCTCGGTAGACGAGACCGTGGTGTACTCCGACAAGGGAGGCAGCGCCAGCGTCGTGGCGGACACCGGGAAGCTGGACGAGATGCGCCAGATCGGGCTCCACTTCAGGAACACCTGAGTATAGGCATCAAAGCTCCAATCCCAGGTAGTTGAGCTTGGATATCGCGCTGTCGTAGATGTCCAGGTACTCATCGTTGGGCTTGACGCTCTTGACGTCATAGCACTCCTGGAAGCGCTTGCCGGCAGGCGCCCTGCTGTAATCGTTCTCGTACAGAGAGATCAATCCATCCAGGATCTCGTTGACGGTGGACACCTCCATCCCGCCCGTGGCGGCTGCGACCTCGCCCATCATGAAAGCCTCCATGCCGGTGGTCTTATCCTGCATGACACCCTTGGCGGAAGCCACTCCGGACAGCAGCTCCCTCCCGGAAGCGGTGTCGGTCATGGCCTGGGCCGCGGTCTCCAGGAGGCACATCTCCGTGCAGGGGCCCGCAAGGGCATAATACTGGTTGGCCAGCAGGAAATCGGTGTTGAGGTCCAGGGCGGCGGCAGCGTGGGCCGCGATCCTGAGGGTCTCCCTCGTGGTGGTGGTTCCCCACCTGATGTGGATCGGGCCGTCCAGGTGTATGTCGCATCCGTAGATGGCGAAGGTGGCGATCATGGTGGCCACGTCGCAGATCGCGGTCTCCTCCTGGTCGCCGACGTATCCTCCGAAGATGGGCATCTGCTCCATCATCACTATGTCCCCGGATGTCTGCCAGGCAGCCAGCATGTTCAGGCCGGCCATGTCTATCTTCAATTCGTTGAGCTGGGAGCACTCGTGGGCATCGAACGGCTTCATGCCGAGGTCCGTCAGATCGGAGGATATACGGCCGGAGGCGGACAGCGGGGTCTCGGGTCCCTATA
>CAMMYR010000137.1 GCA_946528255.1 uncultured Methanomicrobiales archaeon
CGGATGCCTCGCGAAGCAGTCGAAGCACGCCGACCAGCTGGATTCCATCTATTCGGAGCTGGTGGGCATCACCAAGCTCACCAAGGGAACGCTGGACCTAATGGTGAAGTACCTGAAGGATTCCGGCAACCCCAAGCTGGAGTACGAGGCCGCCATGCAGGCCGTGTCCTCCTCAGGCCACGGGATCCACGTGCGCAAGGTCGAATACTACACCTGGTGCGAGATCGACGACGAGAACCATCTGAAGAGGGCGACGGAGCAGATCTACCCCCACATAAAGGAGAACGAGGAGATCCGCGGCATCCGCCGCGAGGTGCTCCTGAACCCTGGACCGGCCACCACCACGGACAGCGTGAAATACGCACAGGTCCAGGCGGACATCTGCCCCAGGGAGAACGAGTTCGGGGACGTCATGGGATGGATCTCCGACGAGCTGTCCCTCATGGTTGGGAAACCCGGCAGGGTGGAGACCGTCCTGTTCGGCGGTTCTGGAACCGCTGGGGACGAAGCTATGATATCATCCTGCGTCCCGCAGGGCGGGAAGCTGCTGATCGTGGACAACGGCGCATACGGCGCCCGCATGGCCAAGATGGCTTCGGTCTACGGCATAGATTACGACACGTTCAAGAGCGACGGGATAAGCAGATTGGATATACCGGCGCTGGAGAAGGCCATCGCCGGAGGGAAATACACCCACATGGCCATCGTCTACCACGAGACCACCACCGGCATACTCAACCCGGTCCCGGAGATCTGCAGGATCTGCCACGAGCACAACGTGGTCACCATCGTGGATGCGGTGAGCGCCTTCGCCGCCATCCCCATCGACATGGACAGGGACTGCATCGACTTCATGTCGTCCACGTCCAACAAGAACATCCAGGGCATGGCGGGATTGGCGTTCGTGTTCTGCAGGAAGGATGCGCTGGAAGCCATCAAGGACTATCCGATGCGCAACTACTACCTGAACATCTACGACCAGTACAAGTACTACAAGGACAAGAACCAGATGAGGTTCACGCCCCCGGTGCAGACGGCTTACGCACTGAGGCAGGCCATCCTGGAGACCAAGCAGGAGACCATCGAGGGGAGATATGCCAGATACACCGCCTGCTGGGAGATCCTGGTGGATGCCGCCAAGAAGATGGGACTGGAGATGCCAGTGCCCATCTCCGAGCAGTCCCATCTGATCGTGACGTTCATGGACCCGTCCAGCCCGAAGTACAGCTTCGATGCGATGCACGACATGTCCAGGGAGCACGGCTTCACCATATACCCCGGGAAGCTGAGCGCCGCCAAGACGTTCAGGATAGCCAACATAGGCGACATAAGGCCGGAGGAGATGAGGGCGTTCACCGAGCTCCTGGCACAGTATATCAAGACGCTGCGATTCATATGGATAAGGACGAGATCGTCAGGAGGCTCTCCGAGCCGGATGCCAGATTCTACATAGCGTACACGCTGCTGTTCCTGATGGTCATCGGCCTGTCCGACATAATGAACGGCGTGGTCGGGAACAACTACGCCTGGTACGATGTGTACTTCTACTGGGAGCACGCCCGCGACATAATGGACGGGCTGGCGCCGTACGTGGACTTCGATACCGCCTATCCGCCGTTCTCCTTCGTGATCTACCTGATCCCGTACTTCTTCGCCCAGGGGGAGGTGGCGTTCCATTACGCGTACGCGGCGTTCACCTACCTTTTCACCCTCCTCGCCATCTACTTCACGTTCAAGTTCTGCGACAAGCGCGGGATTTCGCACATCTATGTGTACATCACGTTCCTGCTGCTGATCCTGGGTATGAACAACTTCCTGATCGCCAGGAACGATACCATCACCGCGGTGTTCATGGTGCTCTGCATCCTGTTCTGCGCCGACCGCCGGTATATGCCCGCGTTCATACTGCTGGCACTGGGCATAATGACCAAGATCTTCCCCATATTCCTGCTGCCGGTGCTGCTGATACCGTTCATAGCGGACAGGCAGTGGAAGCCCGTGCTGAAGTACGGGGCCGTCGTGGTGATCGTGTGCCTGATAATAGAACTCCCGTTCCTGATAAACGACCCTTCCACGGCGTTCAGCTATCTGACCCAGCATGCCGGGCGCGGGGTGGAGATCGAGAGCATCTACGCCGTGCCGCTGATGATAATCGGATTGGTAGATCCGGACCTGGTGTATGTGGGGATGGACGAGTCCTGGGACCTGTTCGGCCCGGTGGCCGAGGGTGTCTCCCCGTACATCATGCCCCTGACCTTCGCATTGATGGGGCTGTTCATGCTCCACTTCCTGATAGCGATGTGGAGGCTCCGCCCGGACCATTCCAAAGGCTATCCCCTGACGGTCCTGGCCTGCGCCATGACCCTGACGATCTTCATGGCCTTCAACAAGGTGTTCTGCGCCCAGTACGTGATGTGGGTGATCATCCTGTATCCGATCATCGTGTTCTCATGCAGGGAGCTGGGCGTGGACAGGGGCAAACTCCTGCACTGCCTGGTGTTCCTCACGGCGGCCACTTTGTTGACGGTGCTGTGCATGGACGGGGCCACCGAGGAGATCTCGGTGGTGTATATCCTGGCCGATGCGCTGAAGGCGGTGGCCGTCTTCGTGCTCCTGTGGCATCTCTTCGGGATCTACAGGAGGGGTCTGGAGGCCTCCGGCCTCCCCTCGGGGCTCCTCCCGTGGCGTGCGTAAGTTTAGATATGGCATAACGCATCGATGGATGGATGACCGACAACCATGCCGCGCTCCTCGGGGCGTACAGGGACATCGCCGCCGTGCTCGAGAAGCACGGGATTACCTTCTACGGGGCGTACGGCACGGCGATCGGTGCGGTCAGGGAAGGCGGGATCATCCCCTGGGACGATGATCTGGACCTCTGCATAATGGCGAATGACCTCGACGAGGTCAATAAGGTCCTCTCGGAGGAGCTGGATCCCCAGCGCTATTACTACCACATCCCCAGCGCGGACACCCATCCCCACGTGGTCATCAGGACCCCGGACCTGGAGGACAGGATAAGGGACAGGACGGCCACCTTCATCGACATCTTCATCCTGCTGGACTATCCCGATTCTTCGATCCGCAGGGGACTGATGTATCCGTTCATAGGATTCGAGCTGCTCTCCCACAAGATGATAGACGAGCACGGCAAGGCCGTGAAATCCCTGTTCTACCCGATCATGCGTTTCTCCAGGAAGATGTCCAGGATGATCTCCGTCCCGGATACCCGGAGGGTCTGCTTCAGGGCGGTCAAGATCAGGGAGAACTCCTGGGAGAGGGCGGATTTCGGCACCCCCGTCATGCACGATTTCGAGGACACCGTGATGCCCCTGCCCTGTAATGTCGATAAGATCCTGAGGGAGTTCTACGGCGATTATATGACGCCTCCCCCGGAGGATCAGAGGGCTGGGGCGACGGGATTCCCGTACAGCCTCCTGGAGGATTACCTCGAGGAC
>CAMMYR010000138.1 GCA_946528255.1 uncultured Methanomicrobiales archaeon
CATAAGCATAAGCATAAGCATAAGCATAAGCATAAGCATAAGCATAAGCATAAGCTTAAGCACAAGTTCCGGAACATCGACCGTAGAACGGCATCCTGTCCCAGGATGTCCTACGCTTCTTGGCATCGTTCCCGACCTTCTCGTAGAACTCGAACGATGCGGGATCCACCGAAGGCGGCACGGCCGCCACCGCCCTCTCGAAATGGGACATTGTGACCTCCGTTGCCTCCTTGTCCTCCCTGTAGGCTATCAGCCCCGCTTCCCTGCAGACCATCGCCAGATCGGCTCCTACGTATCCATCCGTCATCCCGGCCAGGGCATCCAGGTCCACTCCCTTTATCGGCATGTCCCTGCTGTGTATCCCCAGGATGGCCCTCCTGGATGCGAAGTCGGGCTTGCCGACCAGTATGAGCGTGTCCAGCCTGCCCGGCCTCAGCAGCGCCGGGTCCACCATATCCGGGCGGTTGGTGGCGGCCATGACCGTCACTCCCTTCAAGTTCTCCACCCCGTCTATGGAGGTGAGTATCTGGGCCACCACCCTCTCCCAGGCTTGGCTGTCGCCGGCCCCGCGGATGGGGGCTATGGAATCGATCTCGTCGAAGAATATGATGCACGGGGACAGCTGCTTGGCGCGCTTGAATATCTGCCTGACCGCCCTCTCGCTCTCGCCCAGCCACTTGCTGGCGATCTCCGGCCCGTTGACGGTGATGAAGTTGCAGCCGGCGGCGTTGGCCACCGCCTTGGCGATGAGGGTCTTCCCTGTGCCCGGGGGCCCGTACAGCAGGACCCCTTTGCCTGGTTTGATCCCCAGCCTGTCGAACGCGGAGTTGCCGTCCTCGGTGGCGATGACCTCGTCCAGCCTGGACCTCACGTCGTCCAATCCGCCGATGTCGCCCCATGTTATCTTGGGGATCTCCACGGTGACCTCCCTCATGCCGCTGGGCTCTATCTCGCCCAATGCGTCGGTGAAGTCGTCCATGGTCACTTTCATGGACTCCAGCACCTGCGGGGGCACCGGCTTGTCCAGGTCGATGGAGCCCATGCGCTTGCTGAGGCATTTCATGGCCGCCTCCCTGCAGAGCGCGGCAAGATCGGCGCCGACGAAGCCCTGCGTTATGGAAGCCAGCTCCTCCAGGGACACATCCTCGGTCATGGGCATGTCGCGGGCGTGGACGCTCAGGATGTCCAGCCTCGCCTTCCTTCCCGGAACGCCGATCTCGATCTCCCTGTCGAACCTGCCCGGGCGCCTCAGCGCCGGGTCTATGGAATCCTCCCTGTTGGTGGCCCCTATCACTATCACGTTCCCGCGGTCCCCCATGCCATCCATCAATGTGAGCAGCTGGGCCACGACCCTCCTCTCCACCTCGCCGGGGGAGGCGTCCCTGTGAGGGGCTATGGAATCGATCTCGTCCAGGAAGATGATGCTGGGGGCGTTGTCGGCGGCCTCGGCGAACATGTCCCTCAGGCGCTCCTCGCTCTCCCCGTAGTACTTCCCCATGATCTCCGGCCCGCGTATGGAGTATAATGAGGCACCGGATTCGTTGGCCACGGCCTCGGCTATGAGGGTCTTCCCGGTGCCTGGAGGACCGTATAACAGGACCCCTCTGGGCGCGGTGATGCCGAGCCTGTCGAATAGCTCCGGATGCTTCAACGGGAGCTCTATTATCTCCCTGATGCGGCGGAGCTCGTCGTCGAGCCCGCCGACGTCATCGTAGGTTACAGTCTTCCCCGCGGCGCCGACGGCCTGCTTCTTCTCCTGCGGGGAGTCCTTGACCTCTATGTCCGTGGTCTCGTCGACGATGACGGGTCCCTTGGGGACCGTTGAGACCACCACGAACGTGGACCTGTTGCCCATGAGGGCTATGTTGGGAACTATGATGTCCGTGCCGGCCATCAGCGGCCTCCCTATGAGGCCGTTGAGGAAGACCTCCTCGAACTCCTTCTCGAACTTGATCCTCTTGCCCTCGGGTATGTTCGGGGCCAGGACGACGCGCTTGGCCACCTCCGGCTCGCATCTCGATACCGAGACGTTCTCGTCCACGCTGACCCCGGCGTTGGTCCTTGTCAGACACTCTATCCTGATCAACCCCTGGCCCTCGTCCTCGATGGAGCACTTGAACACCTTGGCGACCACGGAACGCTTCCCGTCGATCCTGATCACGTCGCCCAATGACAATCCCAATGCGCGCCTGGTGTCGGAATCCACCCTGGCGCGGCCGAATCCCGCCTCGGACTGGCGCTGGGCCATGGCCACCTTGAGGATCACGGAATCGGGCATATTACGGCGAATGGTGTGCAGGATAATAATCATTGGGAGAGGGAATGCCATCCCTATGCGTGTTCCAACGATAATCCGTCCTCTTCCCGAAACCGACCTTGATATTTCGAAAGAATCACATCGTCTGAACTCGATGCGCTCCAGGAAATAATCCATGTATGTCGAATATGAAAAACTATCAATTCTGATCGTTCTGAGCCTTGAATGCCTCGATGCGGGCCACCGTCTCGGGCGGCAGCGGATGGGAGTCCATGTACTCCCTGGAGGACTTCCTGAACTCATCGACGGACATGTCATCGAAGATTTCTCTCCTAGCCAGGGTGTAATCGCCGGCGTTTCTGTTCATGGAGACTATGAAGCGCTCTGCATCCACGGGACCCAGACGGTCGGAAAGGCATTTCATTCCGATCATGCGCAACTCTGATTCCGTATACATCATCTCACCTCATTCTCCGTCAGGAACTGGATAGGCGTCACTATCTTGATCCTGTCCGTCCTGTATTTGAGTATACGGTCATCTGTGGTTATAAAGTAGTCGCATCCTGCTACGATCGCGGCCGCGACATGTGCCGAATCCACATCCTTGACGCCGGAACCGCGCCGTCTGAATGATGCTGCTTTCCTCATGATCGGCTTCTTCGATGAAAAGAAGGTCCTCAGGAGGGAGGATTACGTCGAAGGTCCCGTGATAATGATCGTCGACAGGACCTTGGAGATCCTATACGACCGTTACATCCAAGACATATACGGTTATGACGGCCCTACGGCTCAGCGTACCGTCGTCCATCTGTACCCCCGGGAGACTCTGAGGGAACTCATAGTCAATGCAATGGTTCACAAGAATTACAGCATCCAGGAACCTACGACCATCCGTGTCTATTCCGATAGACTGGAGATATTCTGTCTGGGCGGCCTCCCTACAGGTTGGACTCCGGATAAGCTGCTTCAGGAGCATACATCGATAAGACGCAATCGCGCCTTGGCTTCGGTGTTCTTCACCGCAGGTTATGTGGAGAACTGGGGGCAGGGGATAGAGAAGGTCCTTGAAGAATGTCGTTCCAACGGCAATCCGGATCCTGAATTCAGTATCATGAACGATGGTCTCAAAGTGGTTGTCAGGATCAGGGCCGATGGAAGGCCGAAAGTTCCACAGACGGATG
>CAMMYR010000139.1 GCA_946528255.1 uncultured Methanomicrobiales archaeon
GGTGTAGAACCCGTTGGATCTGAGCCTCTCGGCTGTCCTCCTGCCGACCGACGACAGCACATCCACGTCCCTGTCCAGCACCAGGTCCACGAACTCCTCCGGCGATAGTATCTCGAAGTATCCGTCCGGCTTCCGCTCCTCGCTCGCCGTCTTGGCGGCGGCCATGGAATATGCCAGTCCGACGGAGCAGGTCAGTCCGATCTCCGTCCTTATCCTGTCCTTTATGGCATGCGCGAACTCCCTGGCCTTCTCCCCCGTGCCCGCCGAGGATGTCACATCCAGGTAAGCTTCATCCAGAGCCACCGATTCGATGACATCCGCATAATCCGCCCAGATCCTGTGGATCTGCCGGGAGGCCTCCTTGTACTTCACCATGTTCGGATGTATGAACACGCCGGAGGGGCAGAGGTTGTATGCCTCCTTGATGTTCATGGCCGACCTGACGCCGTATTTCCTCGCTTCGTAGCTGCATGTGGCCACGACGCCCCTCTCGTGCGGGAGGGATCCGATTATGACTGGCTTCCCCCGAAGGGAGGGATCGTCCCTGATCTCCACCGAAGCGTAGAATGCGTCCATGTCGACGTGGATTATCAGACGGTCCATCGGGTGCCTCCGCATGGGGGTATGGGGTGCGGCGTTAATTGGATTGCTGTCGGGGATGGGATGGCCAAATCTGGAAAATTGTAATTTTATGCAATTTTCCATCTGGAAAAATGTAATTAATTACAATAATCCATCTGGAAAAATGTAATTATATAAGGAAGGCATATGAGGGATCATGCTGAGGAGGAAGATCTACCAGAAGCTTCTGGAGTGGAAGGGCAGGCCGCACAAGCCCCTGGTCATCACCGGGCAGCGCCAGGTCGGCAAGACCTACATAGTCCGCGAGTTCGCCCGCAACGAGTATGCGAGCTTCCTGGAGATCAACTTCGCGGAGAACCCGCAGGACCGCATGATATTCGACGGTTCCCTCTCCCCGGAGAAGCTGATCGCCCGCCTCTCGGTGTCGTATCCCGGAATCGATATCGTGCCGGGCGGCACCCTGATCTTCCTCGACGAGATCCAGGATTGCATGGGCGCATACGCCTCCCTGAAGTACCTCTCCGATACGGGCATGGACGTCATCGCATCGGGGTCGCTTCTGGGCGTCAGGATGCCCGGCGTCCAATCGGGGTCCGATGCGCTGATCCCGCTGGGATACACGGAGTCCCACACCATGTATTCCATGGACTTCGAGGAGTTCCTCTGGGCCAGGGGCGTATCGGAAGCGGTGATATCCGGGATCCGCGGATGCATCCGCGATTGCGAGCCCATCGACGATGTCATCCTCGACAGGATATCATCGTACCACCGGGAGTTCATGGCCGTAGGGGGGATGCCGGCCTCCGTGGAGGCATTCGTCGATTCCGGGAACTTCACGGGATCCAGGAGGATCCTATCCGAGCTCAATCTCCGGTGCACCCAGGATATCAACAGGTACAATTCCGGGATAGATATCCTGAAGACCGCCGAATGCTACGATTCCATCCCCGACCAGCTCGCGGAGGCCAATAAGAAGTTCATGTACTCCCGCATAAGGGGGGAGGGCTCCAGGAGGGCTGCGGACCGGTACTCCGAGAACCTGCTGTGGATCAAGGGTGCCGGTTACGGCAACTTCTGCTACGCCGCGGCCGATGTCTCGCTGCCGCTCAAGTCCCGCAGGGATTCCTTCAAGATCTACCAGTCGGACACGGGGATGCTCGTGAGCAGGTACGGGGAAGCATGCCTGAAGGCCGTGTACGAAGGCAGGGGCGATTACAACAACGGCGCCATAGCGGAGAACGCGGTGGCGGAGGCCCTGATGAAGGAGGGATACTCCCCGAGGTATTATTCCGTGACCAAGGGCGCCAACCACATGGAATTGGACTTCCTGGTGGAGACCGGGGACGGGATTTGCGCGATCGAGGTGAAATCCGGCAAGGACAGGACGGCGCCGTCCATAGGGAAGGCGCGGACGATATACGATATAGCCAGATGCATATTCCTGGAGAACGGGAACATCCGCAGGGATGCCGATGGCATGGAGCACTACCCTCTGTTCGCGGCCAGCTTCTTCCGGGAGCTGGAGCCCGCATGGGACGGGCCCGCGCTGCGAGACGGCTTCTTTCCGTGCCAACAACACAGTTCGGGAAGAGGGTGCTCTGAACCAGGGAATCCGGGCCCGGATGCGTCCGGGGTACCACTTCGCCCATCGCAGCATTACGGCATTGGACGGGGGGATCGTCACAGAACCCTGTTCTGGTATTCGGGGCGCGTACGGAGGCAGTATCTCAGAAACTCCGACAGATTGGAATCGTCCCTGCCCTTCAGCATATTGTAGACGTCTATCACCTCGTAGTCATCCAGGATATCCGTGTACGATGCTGGTTTCTTGGAAGAGACATGCCCTATGCTGGATCTCTCGAAAACGACATCCATATTGGGGGCGTTGTATATCGGAGTCATACGGTCTCTGAAGAAACACCCGCCGAACATATTCCCGGTGATGTAGGATCTGTCGGAATGCGAGATGTCGTATTCTGTATCCATTATCGTGAAGATGCGGAGACCTGGCATGCGGGGGTTCTTCCGTGGATCGTACTCCAGATTCCCGAATTTGGCGTGGAGGCGGGGCTCGCTCCCCAGCCAGCCCATTTCCAGGATGCCCGGCAGATTCTCGATGCGGATGGCTTTCTTCCCGTTATCCCTCGAGTACTTCTCGATGCCCATATTCAGCCTTACCTTGACCCAATCTACGACCCTGTTCTCGCATTCGCCGTGGTTGATGGTGAGTATGCGTGGCTCGCTCATCGCATCACCAGATCCGCTTGCAATCCTTCCGCGATGGACTTCAGATCGACCGTGCCGATGAACGGCACACCTCCGACGGCGTTATTCATGTAGCGATTCTGGTTGTTGTGGTGGGCCATGGTCCTGATCTCGCTGTTGAACCTGGTTATCCTCTTGTACCCCTCCGCGTCTATGTCGATGACGAACACGTTCTTAGGGGGGACTTTCTTCAGCATACCGGTGTTGTGGGTGGTGATCACCAGCTGCCCGCTGATGTCCTGGAGCACCTGGGGAAGCAGGTCCTGGATGAGTTTGTCGTGTATCCCGCTGTCTATCTCGTCGATGAACGCCACCTGCCCCGAGGCGCAGCCGATCAGCGTATCGAACATCCGCACCAGCTTGCGGGTGCCGAAGGATTCCCGCACCGACGGGATGTCCACGATCTCCCCATCCAGCTTCCTCCTGAACATCAGTTCGTACCTGCTCCCGTTCTCGACTGGAGTCTTCGAGTAATACACGTCGATGACGTTGTGATATATGCGGCGGAAGAACTTCTTGAGCGCCCTGCCGTATGCGTCCAGAGCCATCAAATCCGCATCTCTGGCCACTCCCTGCTCCAG
>CAMMYR010000140.1 GCA_946528255.1 uncultured Methanomicrobiales archaeon
TATTAAATACTTAAGAAACAATTAAGAACTGGCTACAAGCCAGTTGGTTTAACTATGGAAGTGAAACAAGTAATTGGAATCCTAGCAATCATAGGAGCGATCCTGATGATTGTGGGGATTTTCCTGTCCTGGGTGGGATTTGTTGGTCACGACATGACAGGATGGGATATGCTGACTGACTATGATGATCCTGATGGCGCAAAGCAGGTTATGCTCAAATACGCTGCAGTGCCGCTGCTCATCGCTGGTATCTTGACACTTGTGATATTCATCACCAATTTCATCGACTCTGTGAAAATGCCCAAGTTCGTTCCGATGATTTCGCTCATTGTGACAATCTTGGCTCTGATATTCAGCATCGGTGCTCTGCTTGGAATCAAAGACATGGATGATGCATTATTGGGGTCTCTCGATTATGGAGCAGGAATATTCCTTTGCCTGGTCGGTACGATCCTCGCCATCATCGGGCCCATACTCGCCCTCATCAAGAGGGAGAACCCGGTGGCTGCCTACGAGTCCTCTTTCGACAGCGCCGCCAGCGCCGTCTCTTCCGACGACAAGGAGTGATTGTAAAACCAAATCAAACGAGGGGTCCGCCCCTCACCTTACTTTTCGTGATACAGAGAACGGAGGGGGAGGGCCCCCTCGCGGTTTCAGAAGAGCTTGAACACGTTGTCGGAGTACCCGACGGTGTCTTCCATGGGCAGGCCGGCGATGAGCACCGCCTGTCCGTACATGATCTCCGCCATGGCCTTGGCTCTCGCGGGGTCCTCGGACACCGCCTTCTTCAGCGCGGCGTAGGCGGGATGGTCGGCGTTCAGCTCCAGGACCCTCTCGGCCTTGACCTTGTTGGCCTGGATGTCCCCGGGGATGCTGGCGAAGTACTTCTCCATCTCCAGCGAGACCTCTCCCTGGCTGCTCAGGCAGACCGCATGGGTCTTCAGCTTCCTGGACAGCTTCACCGCGGAGACCCTGTCTCCCAGGGCATCCTTCACGAACTGGGTGACGTCCTTCTCGGACTCGTCCCTCTCGTCGGCCTCCTTCTTGTCCTCCTCGGATTCGATGCCGAGGTCCGCTCCGGCCACGTCGCAGAATTCCTTCCCGTCGTACTCGCGGAGGGTCTTGACCACGAAATCGTCAGCGGACTCGGACATGCACAGGATGTCGTAGCCCTTGTCCCTGACCTGCTCGGTCTGGGGGAGCTGCTTGGCCCTGGCCACGCTGTCCGCCGCGGCGTAGTAGATCTTCTCCTGGCCCTCGGGCATGACCGCCCTGTACTCCCTCAGGGGGATCAGCTTGTCCTTCTCGAAGGAATGGAACATCAGCAGGTCCTTCAGCACATCGGATTTGGCGCCGAAGTCGTCCACGATGGAGTACTTCAGCTGGGTTCCGAAGCTCTTGTAGAACTCCAGGTATTTCTCCGGCTCCGAGTCCATCAGGCGGGTGAGCTCCGCCTTGACCTTCTTCTCTATGTTGGCTTTGATGGTGGCGAGCTGCCTGTCATGCTGCAGGATCTCCCTGGAGATGTTCAGGGATAGGTCCGGGGAATCCACCACTCCCCTGACGAACCTGAAGCAATCGGGCAGCACATCCTTGCACTTGTCCATGATCAGCACGCCGCTGGAGTACAGCTGGAGGCCGGGCTCGAACTCCCTGCTGTAGAAGTTGTAGGGCGCGGTCTTGGGGATGAACAGCATGGCGCGGTAGCTGACGGTTCCCTCGGCGTTGACCCTTATGATGGAGACCGGATCGTCGAAATCGCGGAACTTCTCCTTGTAGAACTTGATGCACTCCTCGTCGGTTGCCTCCTCCTTGGGGCGCTGCCAGATGGGCACCATGCTGTTGACCACGGTGTCCTCGATGTGCGTCTTCCACTCCTTCTTGGGGTTGCCATTCTCATCCTTCTCGCCGGTCTCCTCCATGGCCCCCTTCTCCAGGGCCATGTGGATGGGCCAGCGGACGTAGTCGGAGTACTTCTTGACGAGGTTCGGGATGACGTAGTCGTCCAGGTACTGGTCGAAGTCCTCCCCATCGGCGGAGGGCCTGATGTGCATGATGACCTCCGTTCCGAAGGAATCCTTGTCGCATTCCTTCACGGTGTAGCCGTCGGCGCCCTCGCTCCTCCACTCGTAGGCCTGGTCCTCCCCGAACTTCTTGGATCTGACGGTGACCCTGTCGGAGACCAGGAACGAGGAGTAGAACCCTACCCCGAACTGCCCGATGATATCGATGTCCTCGGACTCGATCTCCTTCTTGAAATCCAGGGAGCCGCTGTGCGCAATCACTCCCAGATTGGAGTCCATGTCCTCCTTGGACATGCCTATGCCGTTGTCGCACACGGTGACGGTGCGCGCCTCAGGATCCACCTTGACATCGATCCTGAAGTCCTCGCGGGCCACTGCGATGTCGGGCTCCGTGATGGACTTGTAATGGAGCTTGTCTATGGCGTCGGACGCGTTGGAGATGATCTCCCTCAGGAAGATCTCCCTGTGGGTGTAGATGGAGTTGATCATCAGATCCAGCAGCTGTTTGGATTCCGCTTTGAATTGCTTCTTCGACATAATCTGCACTTCCAGAAATCCTGGTATATATGACGAAGTACAGACAGATGCAATATAAATAGTTTATGAAAATACGCTTCCTCGGCGAGGCATCGTTCCTCATCAATGAAAGTGATCGAGACGTCCCTCTTCAGGCCCAGGCCGCCAGCGACCTCCAGCGCCTTGATGATGGCGCCCGGCACGGGGCAGGCGGTATGGGGGATGCGCTCGTCGCACATCTTATAGATCGAAGATTCCGAGAACAGGGCCTCCACCTCGCCGTACGGGCTCAGCGGCTCGTTCTCCAGCACCCAGGAGAGCTTGAGGATGTTGGGGCAGTCGCTCTCCAGCTTTATCTCGACCATCCCCATGCCGTTGTCCTTGGCGGTGATGATCGTCCTCATCTTGCAGACGCCGGCATCGACGCAGAGCTTGCAGTCGGTCATTCGTCGTCCCTTCTGAGCCTGATGAGGTTGTCGCGTCCGGCCAGCTCCCTCACGTCCACCACTCCGATGACCGCGATGACATGGCTGTCCATCTCGATGGGGGTGACGATGACCCTGGTGCCCTTGTAGGGGCCGGAGGGGGTGATCTTCCTGATGGTGGTGCCGAGCTCCAGCACCTCTTCGAGGACGGGCCCGGTGTATGCGTTGTCAACCACCCTTCCGTCCTCGATCCTGATGCCGAGGTTGTTCTTGCTCTTGGCGCACACCGGCAGCCCGCCGACCAGGTCGTGGATGGCGAACGCCAGGGATATGAGCTCGTTGCCGGAGATGTTGGGCGAGAGCATGTTCTTCTCCACCCTGCCGAATCCGCGGCCTCCCAGGATGTAGAGCCCCGCGGCGACCGCACCGTTCTCGGCGGATTCCG
>CAMMYR010000141.1 GCA_946528255.1 uncultured Methanomicrobiales archaeon
CGCCGCATTCGTCTGCGACGACCCCGAATGCCTCGAGAAGGCGAGGATCGCCCGCGGCGGTCCCGGCGGGCACATGAAACGCAAGGCGGAGGGTCGCCCCATAATCCCCGAGGGCCTCGAAGAGGTCGCGGAGGAGCTCCAGAGGAAATCCGAGCTCCGAACCGTGCATGAAAGCGTTGTGCTGCCATGGTCGAGATCGATATCAAGGCGTTCGCCAGGAAGAAACCCGTCCTGTTCGTGGCTTTCATACTGGCGGTGCTGTCCTTCGCCCTGCAGCCCAACCTGGACGCATTCGAGGGGATACGCTACAAGGTCCTCGGCATAATGTTCGTCTTCATGGCCGCCATGGCAGGATTGAAAGCATGCGGCGTCTTCGAATCCATATCCCACAATCTGGCGGGCCGCACCGACAGCGCCCGCAAGCTCGTGATAGTGCTGGTCGCCCTGCCGTATATCGCCGCGGCGTTCATCACCAACGACGTCTCGCTGCTGGTATTCGTCCCCCTGGCGCTGACCATACTCATCAGCACCGGCCTGGAGAGGCTGATCATCCCCGTGCTGGTCCTGCAGACCCTCGCGGTGAACATCGGGTGCATGCTCACGCCCTTCGGCAACCCCCACAACCTATTCGTCTTCACGGAATACGACCTGTCGTTCCAGGACCTCTTCACGGCCATGCTGCCCTACGCCATAGTCGGGACGGTCCTGATTATAGCCGCCCTCATGATGATCAAGGACGGGGAGATCCCGGTGCATCCGGAATACGAGAAGAGGGAGTACTCCAAGGTGCACCTCGCCATAGCGGTGATTATCTTCGCCATGGGGGTCGTCGCAGTGCTCGGGCTCATCCCCTACTGGACCGCGGTCATAGTCGCGATCGCGATGATCGCCATCGTGGCCCCGAGGGACCTGCTGGATGTGAATTACGGCATGATACTGACATTCGTCTGCCTGTTCATCCTCACTGGCAACATATCCAGCTCCGAGGCGCTGGCGGATTTCCTCACCGAGATCCTCGCCATCGACCCCACAGCGGTCACCGCGCTGGTCAGCCAGGTCACCAGCAACCTGCCCGCCACGGTCCTCCTCAACGGGTTCACCGACGATTGGTACGGCCTCCTGGTCGGATCGGATATCGGAGGATACGGCACACCGATCGCATCCATGGCGGCAATCATAACCATGGAGTTCTACATCTCCGCCAGACCGGGCTCCGCCGGCAAGTACCTGAAGGTCTTCACCTGTGCCAGCGTCAGCATGTTCCTGGTCCTTCTGGGGACCCACTTCGTGATCGAGATGTTCCGAATTCGGCACATGCGGAGGATCTCGTCTACGGCCTCGGAGAACTTCCCGGGCTCGACCATTATGGACCTGCGGCATCCGAGGCGCTCCCCGAACTCCACATCCTTCTCCTTGTCGCCGATCATGAACGATCTGGACGGATCCAAACCCATCTCGGACACCGCCCTGAGGCCCATGCCGATCTCAGGCTTCCTGCACGAGCAGTGGTCGTCGGGGGTGTGGGGGCAGTAGTAGATGGCATCTATGCGGCCTCCTCCGGCCTCTATGGAGGAGACCATCTTATCATGGACCCTGGCCAGCGTGGCCTCGTCGAAATAGCCGCGCCCGATGCCGGACTGGTTGGTTATGACTATAACCTTGAACCCAGCCTCGTTGAGCCGGCGTATGGCCCCGGGGACGTCCGGATAGACTTCGAACTTGTCCGGGTCGCTGCAATAGGGGATGTCCTTCGCGATGGTGTCATCGCGGTCGATGAAACACGCCTACTGGCCGAACAGCTCCCTCTCGACGATGCCGCAGATTATGTGGTTCGCGCAGAGGTAGGCTTCCTGGATGCGGGGCGTCTCCTTGGAGGGTATGACGACGGCCACGTCGGCCATGTCCTTCATGACGCCTCCCTGGCCGGTGAAGGTGATGACCTTGGCTCCCAGCTCCCTGCCCCTCTCCAGTGCCAGCACGACGTTCTTGGAGTTGCCGGAGGTGGAGAATCCCACCACGACGTCCCCCTTCCTGCAGATGGACTCCACCTGCCTCTTGAAGACCAGCTCGTAGGAGTAATCGTTGCCTATGGCGGTCACGGGGGAGATGTTGGACAGGCATACGCCCGCCATGGCGGGGCGCTCCAGCATGTACCTCCCGGAGTACTCCGCGGCGATGTGCTGGGCATCAGCGGCGGAACCGCCGTTGCCCATGAATATGATCTGCCCGCCGTTCTTTATGGACTCCTTGATCATGTCGGCCGCGGCCCTGATCTGTGCTGGTTCTATCTTCGAGATGGTCTCTGCGCTCGTCTTGAGCTCGGCGGTGATGGAATCGAGCATTTGGATACCTCCAGGAGAGCACGCCGCGGGGCTCGAACATGTAGTCGGTCACCCTGGCCCCCATGCCCTGGAGGCGCTTGGCTATGCTGTATTTGCGGTCGTAATTGCAGACGAAATACATGAAACCCCCACCTCCGGCTCCGGAGACCTTGCCTCCTATGGCGCCCTCCTCCTTGGCGGCGTTGTAGAGCGAATCTATCTGGGGGTTGGTGATCTTGTTGGAGAACTGCTTCTTGTAGACCCACGACAGGTCCAGCAGCTCCCCGGCAGACTGGATGTCGCCCCTCTCCAGGGCCCTGGTCATATCGATGGCTATCTCCCTGGACTTGTCCAGGGCCTCCTCGTTCTGGCCGCTCTTGAAGGAATCCACCTGGCTCTCGATGATCTTGGCGGATTCCCTGGGGGTCCCGGTGTAGCACAGGAGGGTGCAGTACTGCAGCTCGTTGATGGTGTCCTGCGGGATCCTGACCCTGTTGACATCGACGCCGTTGGCGTTGAACTTCATGAGGTTGAATCCGCCGAACACGGCGGCGTACTGGTCCTGCTTCCCGCCCTTGAGGCCTATCTCCTCGCGCTCCAGCTTGTAGGCGAGGCTGGCCATCTCGTCTCCGGTCATCCTGATGCCCAGCCACTCGCAGGCGGCGGCGATGATCGACACTATGACGGTGGATGAGCCTCCCAGACCGGATCCGGGAGGGGCCTCGGACTGCAGGAACATCTTGAATCCGTCGGTGATGTTGAAGTGGTTGGTTACGGCCTTGATGAGATCCATATTCCCATCCAGCGGGAGCGGGCCTCCGTCCAGGGACGCCTCGAATTTCCCGTAGTCGGTGGAGTGCACGGACATGGAGTGATCGCCTGTGGGCGTGATGGTGCAGTAGGCATACCTGTTGATCGTTGTGTTGAATACCGCGCCGCCCTTCTTGGACGCGTACGGATCCACATCGGTCCCTCCGCCAGCCAGTCCTATCCTGAGGGGGGCCCTCGCCCTGTAATGATTCCCATCCATCTTATCACC
>CAMMYR010000142.1 GCA_946528255.1 uncultured Methanomicrobiales archaeon
CCGGTCGCCCAGCGCCGCATGGTTTCGATCGCTGGTGCCTGCGGAGGAGCACCACAGCGACGACGGCCACGATGGCCACCGCCGCGATGGCGGCTGCAATGAGCAGCGCGGAACCGCCGGAGGACGATACCTCGAAGGCCGCGGGGCCCAAGGTGCCGAATCCGTCGGAGTCCAGCGTGATGGTGTAGTTCCCGTTCTCCAGGTCGTCCGGGATCTCCATGTAAGTGGAGGTGGCTCCGTCGCGGAACTGAATCCTGCCGTAGGAGGACAGGTCGCCGCCCATGGTGGCCCAGACCTCTCCCTCGTAGGCCTTGTTGATCTGCACGAGGATGAATCCGGAGCCGTCGTAGGATGCGGACGATATCTCGTATCCCGATCCGCCGTACGTGGCGGCAGCATCCACCGCTATCCAATCGGTCTCGGCGTGCAGCCCGGTAACGGAGCTGGCGTAGGATGCCTTCGCGTACGCGACGCCGTCCTCTGGGAGGGCGATGACGCCGGCTATCCTGTATCCGGAGGCTATGGTGTCCTGCACGGTCCTGGCGTATCCGAGGTACCAGACGCCGTCCCTCTGGTGCCATACCTGGTAGTAGATGGTCAGGGTACCTTCGGGCAGGAGGTTGCCGTCGCCGGAGGCGATGGAGTACTCGAAGTTGTCCACACCGACGGAGAGGCTGACCTCGGCGGACTCGGAGTATCCGTAGACCGCGTAAGCGTACAGATCGGATGCGATCCTGACGGAGGAACCGCCGGCCTTGGCGCCCTCGGTGAGGACCCTCATGTCATCGTCCTTGGACTCGGACTGCTCGATGGACCATCCGATGAAGGAGTGCCCCTTGTATCCGGAGGCGAACGGGAGGATGGCCTGGTCCGCATCCCTGAAGGAATAGGACTGCCTGACGTATCCCTTCCCGTCCCACTCGTAGAAGTACAGGTCGCCCGAGGAGGGTTCCTCCTCGACGATGGCGTACACCGAGAAGTGAGATGCCGTGAAAGTGAGCTGACCGTCCACCAGCTCGGAGTATACGAGCTCGGGAGCGGAACCTCCGATGTAGTAGACGAAGGTGGACTTGCCCTCTGCCGCGGTGTACTGGACGGTCACCGTGGCACCGTCCGCGAAGAGGCCGTGGTAGCCGACGCCGTCGATGGCGACGGACAGATCGTATGCGGTCGTCGCGCCGATCCTGCGCATCTCCTCGGTGACCCTGGCGGAATCGGCGGAGATGGTCATGGTCTCTCCCTTGGAGGCGAGATCGTCCAGAGTCTCGGTCGGGAATGAGATCATGATGTCCTCTCCCTCGTAGGACAGGGACCCCTCTGCTTCCAGTATGTCGGAGAGAAGGTCGGTCTGCACGGTCACGGATCCGGCGGATGCGACGGTCAGGACGATATCCGCGGCCGCATCCTCCATGGCGGAGAGGGCCAGCCCGGCCTGCTCGTCGCTGACCGCGGAGGCTGAGCCGGTGTCTATGCATATGCCGTTCACCGCCATGCCGACCCTCTTGCTTCCGCTGCTGTACACGGTGACGAAGCTTCCGGAACCGGTATCGTACATGGTCTTGGATTCCATGTCGCCGTTCCTGTATTCTATCAGGATCTGGGAGCTCTCGACGACCTTGCCGTCGGCGTAGGTCGTGCGGATCTGGGATTCGGTGATGCTGGTGCGGTCGGAGGAGGTCCTGGTGATGGATTGGATCTCCGTCTTGGAGATGAAGACCCCGCCGGCCCCGGTGGTGGTCTCGGTTATCTGCTTGCTCACGGAGCCGTCCTCGTTGGTCTCGGTTATCGTGTGGATGACCGTCCTGGTCCCGTCGGGGTTGGTGACGATCTCGATGGTCTCCTCCGGGCCGACCGGGCTGGGCTCGGTGACCGCGATGATGTACTCGAACTCGCCGTCGCCGTAGGTTCCGTTGTAGGTGACCTTCACGGTCACGGTTCCGACGGTGGATAGGATGGTGCCGGCTGCTGGGTCGAAGACCGCATCCGCCGTCACATCCTCGTGGCTTCCGTCGGTATAGTTGGCGGTGACGGTGATGCCGGCGGTGGAGAAGGCGGCGTCCTTCTCGAAGGACGTCGTCTGCCCCTGCACTGTGAGGCTCTCCAGCTCCTTCTCCGCGATGGCGAAGGTGATATCGTAGGATGACCCGAGCTTGAAGTCCTTGCCGGCTCCGACGTAATCGCTGGTGACGATGAACTTGCCCTCGGCATCGGCGGCCGCCCACTGGTAGACGGCGGCATCGGCGGAGTGCGCGATATACGTGACGCTGATCGACCCGTCCTCGTGGGATTCGGCGCCGGTGAAGGGATCTATGGAGATCTGCTTCATGCGGGTCTCCCCGTCGTGGAACAGGTGGGAGTTCATCAGGTGGATCTCGAACTGGGCGATGCCCACTCCTTCGACCTGGGTTGGGGCCACGTCGGTGTGGTTGGAGTCCCCTACGACCTTGTACCATACCTGGTAGGAAACGGCGGCGGACGTTCCCTGGGGGATCGCCTCGCTGTACGTCCCGGTCTCGGATGTGGAGTACAGGATGGTGCCTCCGACGGCCGTGCCGGCGGTGATCAGGTTCTGGGCGCTGCCGTTGTAGGAGATCTCGGTCTTGACCGGGGCGGTGACCTGCGGGGCGACCTTGCCCACCTTGAAGGTGTTGACAGAGTTGGATCCGGCGAAGTCGTCGCTCTTGGCGGTGATGATTATGGTTGCTGTACCGGTATCCACGTTGCCCTGGAAGGTGACGGTGACCTCGTCGGTCTGGCTGACCGTGTACTCACCGAGCTTGATGACCAGGGTCGGGATGAGACCGGTTCCGGTGTAATCCATGGATGCCGTGGCGGGATTGTAGGCGGCGTCGTTGAACTCCGAGATGACCAGGGACGAGGCCTGGGCCTTGGATATCGTGACCTCGACGGTTCCCACAGGGGAGTCATTGTAATTGTCCGCTCCCTTCACGTAGTAGTATACAGTGTAGGATTTGGCAGCGGTTCCTTGGGGGATCGTCTTGGCGTAATCGTCTCCTCCTGTGAGGCTGTACCAGAACTCTCCGTGTTCGGTGGTTCCAGCATTCACGAGATTCTGCCCTGAGCCGGTGAACGTAGGGTTCGTTATGGTCGGAACCTGATACTCGGGATCTGCCTTGGCGATTGACACGATTGTGCTTGCCTCGGGTATGCCGAAGTAGTTGCCGTTGCCGACCACCTTGTAATAGACGGTGTAGGACTTGGCAGCGGTTCCCTGCGGGATCTCGGCTCCGTATTCACCCTCGTCCACCTTGTATTCGATGTGGACATCGTCATTGCCGGCGGCCACGCTAAACGTTCCCGCAGTGACCAGGCTCTTCGGCGATCCGCTGTAGACCATG
>CAMMYR010000143.1 GCA_946528255.1 uncultured Methanomicrobiales archaeon
CTCCCCCAGGCCCATGCGGCCCTGGAGCAGCTGGACGACGTTCTTCGCCAGGTAGTTCCTCAGTATGGGCTCTATGACGTTCCCTGCCTCGAGGTACTTGTTCGGCTTGTCGCCCGGGTACAGACCCGCAATCTCGCAGGCTATCTTGAACGGGGACGAGAAATCGCTCTTCCCCAGGATGGGGCCCATGCGGGTCCCGGTGATCTTCTTGAATCTATACACATCGAAGACGACAGTGCGGTCCTCCTCGTCTATGTCTACAATGCTAGCCCTTCCGTCGAACGCCATGCTTGGGAGAGGCATCCGCAGTATTTGGTTATCGCTATGTTAACCCGGTTAGGAGCGGGCGATGATGTTGGACCAGCGGATGCCGGTGGACCCGTCCAGGGATGTCCAGACGTCCAAAGGCAAGAATCCGCAGCGCAGGGCAAGCTGCTCCAGGGCATCCGGGGTGAGATCGGTGTAATGCCTCCCATCCCTGGGGCCTTCGAAGTTTCCTTCCTTGAATGACATCAGCAGGATGCCGCTGGGCCTGAGCGCGCGGCGCACCATTTCAAGGATTGAAGGGAGCTCGGCTGATGGAACGTGGAGGAGAGATGCGAAAGCCCAGACGGCATCGAATTCCGAATCGTAGTCCAGATCCTGGAACCTGAGATTCCTGACATTGAGCCCCGTGTTCCTCTCCGCGACGCGGCACATCCCTTCCGAGCCGTCGACGGGAGTGACTTCGAATCCCTGTTGAACGAAAGCCAAAGAATCCCTGCCGGAACCGCATCCCAGATCGAGTATCCTGCACCCTGGTTGCAGGAAACTGGTGAACCTATCGCGTGTGGGCGACATATCTGATCCGAATGTTTTGGCCGAGTATCCCTCGGGGTCCGAATCGTAGAATGGGATGGAATCCATCGTTCGTAATTCATTCCGGACTTTTATATGGCTTATCATCCGACTCAGGTTTTTATACGGATACGGAATCGCCCGCTCGGAACTCGGATAACATGCTGGAAGGAAACAAATGGGCTCTGATACCCATACTGGTGTTCGTCGTCCTCTACCTCGGACTCGGCATCCTGATGGAGTACGTCTTCGAAGTCGATATGGGATTCTACAACATCCCGGTCCTCTTCGTTTTCCTGATAGCGCTGGCCGTGGCCTACGTCCAGACCAAGGATGTGGATTCCGCGGAGAAGTTCTCCATAATGGGCCGCGGCGCTGGAGACCCGAATGTCTTCATGATGATCCTGATATTCCTGGCCGCAGGGGCGTTCACCGGAATCATGAACAGGTCGGGAGCCGAGAGCGTTGCCAATTTCTTCCTGACCTACATCCCGATGGAGTACGCTGTCATAGTCATCTTCATCGTAGCCTCTCTGGTCTCCCTCTCCATGGGCACCTCCGTCGGTACCATCGCCGTCCTTACGCCCATAGCGGTATCCATCTCGGAAACCACGGATTTCGCCATACCGCTATGCGTAGGGGCCGTGATCGGCGGTGCGATGTTCGGAGACAACCTTTCGTTCATCTCGGACACCACCATCGCAGCATGCAACGGCCAGGGATGCAATATGCGCGATAAATTCAGGATAAATTTCGCCATGGCGTTCCCCGCCGCCGTCCTGACAGTGATAATCCTGTTCATCATGACCGTCGGCTCCGACGGCGGATCCGGCGTGGTCGGGGATTTCGATCTGATCCTCTTCATCCCGTACATCATCATCCTGGCCGGGGGCATCCTGGGATTCAACGTTTTCCTGGTCCTGGCCGTCGGCATCTCTGCCGGCGCCATCATCATGGTCGGTACGGGAAATACCGATGCTATGGATCTGATGCCCATGATCGGCAGCGGCATGTCCGGGATGCTGGAGACTGCCATGGTAGCTATCATGGTCTCTGCCATATGCGCCCTCATCGCCCACAACGGCGGTTTCGAGGCCATACTCTCCTGGATTAGGCAGAAGTTCAGGGGCGAGAGAGGCGGTATGCTCGGGGTGGGGCTGCTGGTCAGCGCCATGGATGTGGCCACTGCCAACAACACCGTTGCGATCGTCATATCGAACCCCATAGCCAAGGACATCTCGGAGGAATACGGGCTAACCCCCAGGAGGACCGCGTCCATCCTAGACACATTCTCTTGCATCATGCAGGGCATCATACCCTACGGGGCCCAGATGCTCATCGCCATAGCGACGGTTGCCTCCCTGGGCTATACCATATCGGCATTCGATGTCATGCCGTACCTGATCTACCCCTATACACTGCTGCTCAGCGTTCTGCTCTGCATAGCGTTCCTGCCGAACATACGCAGGATGAGGGCGGCCAGGGCTCGATCGGATCAGGCGGTACCAGAAGACGCCGTAGCACTTGCAGGGGGAGCCGCATTCGGGGCAATGGTGGCCGCCGGGGGTGTCCACCCTGGTGTTCCAGTAACCCTGGATCTGGATGGTCTCCTCCAACCCCATGCGGGCGAGCAGCGGGGCGATGTTCGTGCGTCCGGAAAAGCTCTTCCAGGCCATGGCGCATACAAGGCCGCACCCGTCGGCGGCCATCTCCTCGACGCACTTGGAGCATAGTTTCGTGCCCAGGCCCTTCCCCTTGAGGGAATCGTCTATTGAAACCGAATCCAGAAGGCCTATGCGGTCGGTGGACCTCACTATGCGCCTCTCGGCGCAATCCGGGAGGTCCAGCATCTCCTTCTCCTTATCTGGACCGAATACCTGGCAGATGGCGAATCCGGACGGTTTACCGTCCACGGTGACCACGTTGCAGAACGTACCGTCGCGTGGCCCCTTACCGACGCATTCGAGGAAATCCCCTGGACCGAGGTAATCGTCCCCCAGTTCCCTTAGGGATATCCTGAGCAGATCGTCCACATCCGATGCCTGTATGCGGCGGACCTCTATCATAGCCCCAGCCTCCTCTTGAGCTCCTGGCGCTCCTGCGCATCGATGTCCCTGTACCTGCCGGTGGGCAGATCCCCAAGCTCTATGTTCATGACGCGGACCCTCTTGAGCGTGAGCACCTTGTAATCGAAGGAATCGCACATGCGGCGGATCTGGCGGTTCAAGCCTTGCCTGAGGATTATCCTGAAGGTGAGGTCGTCGATCCTCTCCACGGTGCACTTCTTCGTGACCTTCACCTCCCCATCCATCATCACTATCGGGACGCCGCCGGCCATCCCCGATACGAAATCCTTCGTCACAGGCTTGTCCACGGTAACGATGTATTCCTTCTCATGCTCCCCCTTGGAGCGCATGATGCGGTTGGCCAGATCGCCGTTGTTCGTCAGGAGTATGAGCCCTTCGGACTCCTTGTCCAGGCGGCCCACGGTGGAGATCCTGGTCGGGTATCTGATGT
>CAMMYR010000144.1 GCA_946528255.1 uncultured Methanomicrobiales archaeon
GGATTCCACGTATTGGAGCATCATCTTGATCAGGGATATGGCGGAGCAGATGCAGCCGTCCCCTCCATGGAGGATGGCGCCCATCACCACGATCCGAATCCCCTGCGGGGTCACGCGTGAGTCGTTCTCCAGGACCTCCTTGCCGACCGCCTCCAATCCATCGCATTCCAGGTGGTCGTTTATCTCGTCCTTGTCCTCGATGATGGTGGACATGGTCTCGAAGGGTATCCCGAATGCAAGGGCGAAGTTCATGCTGGGATCGGTATCGAATACGATGACCCTCTTCCCCTGGGAAACGAGCATCTGGCTCAGTGCTGTCAGGGTGGTTGTCTTCCCCACCCCTCCCTTGCCCGTGGCTATTATCTTCAGCATCTTATCACTGGATATCGCGGGCGCTCTCTACTGGGGTGCCCCTGAACAGGTTCCTGCGGGCGTTGATCCTCCTATCCTCGGCCAGGAACCCCATCTTGATCACCTTCCCGCCGGAGGCGGAGATGGAATCGAATATTGATTTCTGGGCGGAGCCGTCTGTGAGGGCGGTCCCCATTATCACGTACTTCCCCGGCCCGAAGGGGCCTTCCCTGGGGACCAGCTTCCCGCGTTTTATCGCCTCCACAACGGAGGCTGCCAATGCATCGCATCCCTCGTCGGACGAGACGGCGAAGTCGTAGACCTCCCTGTCGAACATATCCTTGAGGATCTCCAGATCTCCCATCGCCTGGCCTCCAATGTGAGGGTGGTGGTGTAGACGGTCTCGTCAAAATCATCGGATGATTTGGATTCATCGGCGTACTTGGCGATGAACGCGTAAGTGCCAGCATCCTTGATGTCCAATCTCAGGATGCCTTCGGTATCCGTCTTCATATTGACTAGATCCTGCCATCCCCTGCAGTAGACTATGACCTTCAGGTTGGGCATCGGCTTCCCCTCGTAGAGGACCTTGAGCTCCGCCTGCTCCCCGACCTTCAGGGAAGCCTTCGAGGGCATGATCTCCAAGTCGGCGTGCATGACCTCGCCCGGATCCTCCCCGTCGCGGGAGATGATGGTCTTGGCGACCATGCGATATGCGCCGGCGTGGCTGGCGGATGTATACTCGCGCTTGGTACCGCGGTGCCATCCCTCGTCGTCGGTGGACCAGACGGAATTGGAATCGACATATAGGGTGTAGACCTTGGCGCCCTCATCGGGGAACTCGAACTCCCAACCGCGGGGGTCGTTGATTATGTCCCTGTAGGGCGGGGCGACCGGGCCGTCATCGTCGTAAAGGACGGGATTGGCGTAATCCGTGGGCATGGGCTTGTCGGGCTCCATCTTGTGGCCGTACAGCCCGTGGACCCTGATCGCATCCCCGTCGCGGACGATGTTCTCCAGCCAGATCTCATGCCCGTAGACCATCCTGCTGTAGCTCCTGAGGGTCTCCGGATCCATGTTCTCCCAGTCGGTTTCCTGCATGAGGCGTAGTAACACGAATTTTATATTTAAGCATAAACAATCCACCCCCATGGAAGTCGGGACCTTCGTGCTGGGATAGAGCGAGCGCCATGCCCAGAGGGCATGGGAGATCGCGGGATCCCTGCACTCCAGGGGGCATCGGAACGTCTTCTGGGCGGTATACGGGAGCCCAGAGCCGCAATGGATCATGAAGGACATGTTCCTGTCCGGCGTGGACACGTTCTGCATCCTGCCCCTGGCCATAGCCGAGGGGAGGATGTGCGCCAAGGCCATGCCGGCATCAATTAATCTGCCGGACAGCTCCGGGTCGTGGACGATGATAGACGGCCACGATGTGGCCACCAGGTTCTCCACCGCCCTGGGGAGGGATAGGATGATGGTTGATGCCATAGCCGATATGCTAGGGGAACCCGACGGAGGGCTGCTGGTGATGTCCCGCGGTTCCGAGCTGACAGATTCCCGGAGGACCGCCGAATGGTACGCTTCGCAGCTCCGCGATAGGGGATGGGATGCTGAAGCATGCTTCACCAGGCACGGGGGACCCGATCCGCTATCCGCCGCGGAAGAACTGATGGGAAGGAACGATCGCATCAGGGTGCTGCCCCTGATGATCGAATGCACGGGGCCTTCGGCCTCGTCCGCGATAAAGGAACTCGAGGAAATGGGGGCGGAGATCCTCCCGCCCGTATCCGATCTGCCGGCGTTCCTGGATATACTGGAATCGAAGATACCCGAAGGGTGGCGATCGGGCCACGGACTCGAGGATGAGCTCGGTCATGATGGTGTCCACCTTCCTGATGGAGGCGTTGGGGACCTTGGTGACCTTGCCGGAAGAATCCATGAGGGCGATATAGCCGTCCTTCATGGTTGTCTTGACGACCGACTCCGCGACGATATCGGAATCGTCGTGGCCGTCCAGGTAGACTGTGAATTGGCACATCGGGCGTTGATAACACTAATTCGATTTAAGTGTTACCGATGGGGGGCCATCGAAGTGCTTGCCGCCCTATGCAGAGTAAACTCCTCCGATGCAGAAATATTTGATAAAAATGATACAAATTGTATCAATTATTTATTTATATTTAAATGATATATCACCTTTTGATATTATGCTCATGAACATCAGGCTGAAGAATTTCATGTCTTTCAAGGACATCGACGTTTCATTTGGCAATTCCTCTCCGCTGAACTATGCGCTCTTCTACGGAGAGAACGGTGCTGGGAAGACCAACTTGATTCAATCGGTCTCGTTCCTCAGGGAATCCGCGATGACCCTGAAAGCGGAGAGCATATTCGGGAAAGGTGTGCACCCGGGAGAAGGCGGACAGCCCCCGATGCCCAGCCTTTCTGGGATCTGCGAGGAGGTGAGGACGTGCGGTACCGAAGGCAATCTGCTGGTGCATTACGAGATGATTATAAACGGCAGCAGGGCTGAGTACGAGATGGAGTTCGAAGGCAGCACTCTGGTGCACGAGTTATTGAAGGTTAAGCTGAACAAGAAGATCGGAGCTCTCTTTGAGATCGACGGTACCGGGGAGAGGATCACCAAAAACCTTTGGGAGGGATTCATCACGGACCCAGCTTTCCAGGCAGAGATGTGCAATAAAATGGACCGCCTCTGGGGCAGGCACAGCTTCCTCGCCATCCTCAACAGGGAGTACCTCGAGAACAACCGGAAATTTCTGGATGACCACGTCCATAAAGTGAGGGAGGTGATCGATTACATCGAGGCTATAAGAATCGATGTCAAGCCCATCATCGGCGATCTCAGAATGTGCCGCTATTCCTTCTCCGGGGACCTGGAGCAGGGAGTGGCCAGAGATGCGGATTTGATGGCTCTGGACGCATACGGCGGGGCGCTCAAGAAGGTATTCCGGCGCATATATCACCACGTCA
>CAMMYR010000145.1 GCA_946528255.1 uncultured Methanomicrobiales archaeon
CAAGGTAACCTGCGATAGGGCAGACACCTGCCCCTCCATAGACATGTGGATGCGCATCGAGGCCGCCATCTCGAAGATCATGACCGAGACCTCGATCCAGGACCTCGTGGACCAGGCGACCGCCAAGGGCATCGTCCACCTGGAGACCTGCAGCCCCGAATACTACCTCCGAAGGCCGTATGGACCGTTACACCCTCATCGACCACACGGCCGACCTCATGGTGAAGGCCCGCGGCAGGGATCTGGAGGAATGCTTCGGCAACGCAGCCTATGCGCTCTTCGACCAGACCGTGGACCTGTCAGGCATCGGGACCTCCGAGGAGACGGAGGTCAGATGCGACGGGATCGACATGGAGGATCTCCTCTATTCCTTCCTCTCGGAGATGCTCTATCTGGAGGACGGGGAGGGGCTCATCCTGAAAGAATTCGATGTGGAGTTCGGGGAAGGATTCTCCCTGGTCTGCAGGGCCAGGGGCGAGCATCTCGATAGAGCGAGGCACCGCATAAGATCGGAGATCAAGGCCGTCACCTACCATATGATGTCCATAGATCCGACGGAGCCGTCGGTCACCGTGCTTTTCGACGTCCGAGCTTCGATGGCGGGCTACCGCGCATCGTAGGTCGGGAACAACAATATTAAGGAACGCGCGCATAGGCGATGCGATGCTCAGACTAGGCTGGTTCTCCACCGGGCGCGGCCCGGGATCGCGCAATCTCCTGAAGGCAGTCATGGACGGGAAGCTCCAAGGCGGCCTGGATGTGGAGATAGCATTCGTGTTCTGCAACTGGGACAACGAGGAGGACAACAACCCCAAGCGCGAGCAGAGGGCGATGTTCTTCGACATGGTCAGGGGATACGGGATCCCCCTGGTGACCCTGTCCTGGAAGACCTTCATGCCCGAGCTCAGGACCTCAGACGAAGCCGCCTGGAGGATAGAGTACGGGAGGGAGCTCAGGAGGCTCACCTCCGCCTACGATTTCGACCTCGGCATACTCGCCGGATACATGCTGTGGATGGACGACGAGACATGCCAGGCATACGACATGCTCAACCTGCACCCCGCCCTGCCGGACGGCCCGAAAGGTACCTGGCAGGAGGTCATCTGGCAGCTCATCTCCGAAGGCGCCGATAGGCAGGGCGCCATGATGCACATCTGCACCGAGGAGTGGGACAGGGGCGCGGCGATCACATACTGCGGATTCCCCATCCGCGGAGGAGAATACGATTCATTGTGGGATGATATGGAGACCAAGCTCCAATCCTCGTCCCTGGATGCGATAAAGCAGGAAGAGGGCGAATCCGAACCGCTCTTCAAGAAGATCAGGGAGGACGGCGCCATGCGCGAGCTCCCGCTGATAGTGGAGACCATCAAGGCCTTCGCGGAGGGCATCGTGGAGATCCGCGACAAGACCCTCTACGTCCGCGGCGAGCCGCTGGACGGCCCTTACGACCTGTCCGACCGCGTGGATGCGGCCCTGGGGGTGCGCCGATGGACGAATTCGACCCCATGGCCGAGCTGGGACTGTTCCCGGAGAAGAACTTCATCTGCAGCTGCAGGGGGTTCCTGACGAAGAACAACAGCATGCGCGACATCTGCGCCAGGTTCATCCGCAACGGCGACCGCTTCTACGACGTGCTCCGCAGGTACGACGACCTGGTCTGCTACGTCCTCGGCAGGGAGGAGGCGTCCTCCGGGAACAGGGCGAAGTGGATCGTCCCGTTCCTCAAGGCCTACGGCGTGACCGACCACGCCCTGATGGAGACCAGCAGGGAGAGCATGGACATCATGCCCGGTGCGGATGTCTCCCTGAGGTACATATCCCGGCTGATGCCCACGTACGTGTGCACCACCATCTTCGAGCACTCCCTGATGCCTGTCATGGAAGCTCTGGACGCACCCCTGGCCAACACCACATGCACCAACATGGAGATCGACACCACCAACTTCGGCCGCTCGGAGTCCAGGCGCCTCAGGGAGCTGGCACAGGAGATATCCTCGCTGAAGATCCCGAAGATAGATTACGAGCTGAACGTCCCCATGGAGCTGGACGGATACGATGTGGAGATCATCAGGACCGTGGACAGGATACTGGAGGAGGAGATCCCCGGCCAGGCCGCCCATACCCTCATGGAATCCGTCGCGGCTATGAACTCCAACAAGAAGGCCTACAACCTGCTGGACGTCCGCAGGCAGAGCAACATAGACCTGGACTGCACCCTGTACATGGGCAGCTCCAGGACCGACTTCCAGAGCATGGACCTTGTGAAGGACAGCGGAGGTCTGGCTATTTCATTCAACGGCGCGGATTACGCCGTCAGGGGATGCAACATCGCCATCCTCTCCAACGATTCCACCGTCGGCGCCGTGTTCGCCGAGGAGTACTACAACGGCGGCATACAGTCCGCCCTGGACCTGGCCTCCAACTGGGAGAGGAAGTACCTGAAGAACCTGGACTTCTCCGACAGGCACCTGCTGGCCGGCATGCTGGAGGCCCACCCCAGGAAGCTCCCCGAGGTGTACGTGGTTGAGCGCGAGAACGAGGACGAGGTATCCGCCAGGAGCGACGAATACCGCAAGAAGCTGCTGGGACTGCGATGTTCAGGATCACTTTCTTGGGAACCGGCGGAGGCCGCCACACCACCATGTCCCAGGTGCGCTGCACCGGAGGGATGCTGATAGACCACGACGGCGGGAGGATCCACATGGATCCCGGCCCGGGGGCTTTGACCCAGATGCACCGCATCAGGGCCGATCTCGGGGACACGGACTGCGTCATGATATCCCACTGCCACCCCGACCACTACTCGGACGCCGAGTGCGTGATAGAGGGCATGACCCACGGCGGATGGGTCAAGCGCGGTTCGGTCTACGGATCCGCTACCGTCATCGACGGGGAGAGAGGACTGGGTCCCGCGATCTCAAATTACCACAAATCCATCGCCGAGAAGGTCCGCACCTTCGCCCCCGGCGACTCGCTGAACATCGACGGGCTGGGGATCGACATTAAGAGGGCGGACCACAGCGACCCCACCAACGTGGGATTCGTGTTCCACACCAAGCACGGCGACGTGGCGTATGTCAGCGATACCGCGTATTCCGACAGTATAGCCGACCAGTACGCCGGGTGCAGGGTGCTCATACTCCCGGTGACCACGCCCATGGGCGAGAGGATCAAGTACCACATCTGCACCGACGATGCCATAACCTTTATCAAGAGGGTCAAGCCCGAGGTGGCGATCTTCATCCATCTGGGTATTGTGATAATAATGAGGGGTCCGGAGAACGAGGCCCGTATGACCGAGGAGGCCACCGGGATCAGGACAATCGCCGGGAGGGATCTCATG
>CAMMYR010000146.1 GCA_946528255.1 uncultured Methanomicrobiales archaeon
CCTCGAATTCAGACATGTACCTCTGGCCGATGATAGCCATCGGTTCCTGGAGGCTCACGAAAGCCTTCGCTGCTATGTCGGCGGAGTATCCGCTCTTATCATTGCCCGTTTCGTTCTTCGTACTAGCAACTCCTGCTCATGTCCGGGCCCGAACGAATGGAGCGGAACAACACCACACGCGGTAGAATATAAGCTTCGCCAATCTTTCTGCGATTGATGGATAGTAGAATCGAAGCCACGCGCGCGTTTATATACGGTCTCCATCTACACTCCCCCGTTTACCATGGCACAGTACGATTCGGCCTCAATCGAGAAACGCTGGCAGGAGATGTGGAGGGAGGATGCGGTTTACCGCTTCGACCCCGAATCCGACAAGCCGGTGTTCAGCATAGACAATCCTCCCAGATACACTTCCGGGCCCCTGCACCTCGGTCACGCGACAGGATATTCGCTGATCGACTTCGCGGCCCGCTTCAAGAGGATGAGGGGATGCAACGTATTCTTCCCGCTATGCTTCGACGTCAACGGGACGCCCATAGAGGTCAAGGTGGAGAAGAAGCACCACATCACCAAGCTGGATACTCCCAGGCAGGAGTACAGGAGGCTCTGCGAGGAGTACGCCAACGGGTTCATCGAGCAGATGACCCATGATTTCGAGATGCTCGGGGAGTCCATGGACCCCAGCATCTACTACCAGACGGACGCCCCCTATTACAGGAGGATCACGCAGCTTTCGTTCGTCAACCTGTTCAACAGGGGCCTGGTCTACAAAGCGAACTTCCCCGTGAACTGGTGCCCCGGGTGCATGACCGCGCTGGCCGATGCCGAGGTCGAGTACAGGGACAACGTGAACAAGCTGAACTACATCAAATTCCAGGTCGCCGGGTCCACTTCCGACGACTACATGCTGATCGCCACCACCAGGCCCGAGCTGCTGTGCACATGCAAGGCCGTGGCGGTCCACCCCGACGACAAGGAGAAGGCCAGGTACATCGGGAAGGAGCTCATCACCCCCCTGTTCGGCAGGAAGGTCAAGGTCATCTCCGACCCCAACGTCAAGCTGGACTACGGTACCGGCAACGTCATGATATGCACCATAGGGGACAAGGACGACCTCGCCTGGGTCATGAAGTACCACTTCGAGATGGAGAAGGGTATCGACGAGGCCGGGAAGATGACGGAGCTGGCCGGCAAGTACGCGGGGATGACCGTTCTGGAGGCCAGGGAGGCCTCCATCGAGGACCTCCGCTCCGCCGGCATACTGGTGAAGCAGGAGGACAACCCCCAGCAGGTGTCCATCTGCTGGAGGTGCCACACCCCCATCGAGTTCCTCCAGGTGCCCCAGTGGTTCCTGAAGACCACCACGTTCAAGGACGCCATCCTCAAGAGGGCGGACGAGATCAACTGGTTCCCCGAGTTCATGAAGATCAGGCTGCAGGACTGGACCAATTCCCTGGAGTGGGACTGGGTCCTGAGCAGGCAGAGGGTCTTCGCCACCCCGATCCCGGTGTGGGAGTGCGCCAAGTGCGGGCATGCGGTGTGCGCCACCGCGGAGCAGTGCTACGTCGACCCCACGCTGGACGCCCCGCCGGTGGAGAAGTGCCCCGAGTGCGGCGGCGACCTGGTGGGATGCACCGATGTCTTCGACACCTGGATGGATTCCTCCGGATCCTCGCTGTACAACACGTTCTGGGGCAGGGACGAGGAGCTCCACAAGAAGCTGTTCCCCATGACCATGAGGCCCCAGTCCCACGATATCATCAGGACCTGGGCGTTCTACTCCATCCTGAGGGCGGAGCAGATCGAGGAGAGCATCCCCTGGGAGAACATCATGATCCACGGGTTCATCATGGCCCCCGACGGGACCCCCATGCACTCGTCGATCGGGAATGTCATAGACCCGATACCGATCCTGGAGAACTACGGCGCCGATGCGCTGAGGTACTACGCCGCGACTTGCTCCCTGGGTATCGACCATGCGTTCAGGGAGAAGGACGTGGTCCGCGGCAGGAAGCTCTGCAACAAGGTATTCAACCTGGGACAGTTCGCCGGGAGGTTCCTGGAGGGTGCTCCCAAGGAGATGCCCCAGCTGAGGGTCTCCGACAGGTGGATTATCTCCAGGTTCTCCAAGACCGTGGAATCCGTCACCGCCAGCCTGGAGGAGTACGGGTTCGACAAGGCCATGAGGGAGGTCGAGCAGTTCATCTGGCACGACTTCGCGGACGATTACGTCGAGATGGTCAAGTCCAGGTCCGACGATGCGGTCAAGTACACGATCTACAACGTGTTCCTCGGAGCCATCAAGCTGCTGGCACCCTTCATGCCCCACGTCACCGAGGAGGTCTACCAGACCTGCTTCAAGGCGACCGAGGGATGCAGGAGCATACACCTGACATCCTGGCCAGAGCCCATCCTCGTGGACGAGGATGCGGAGGCCGCCGGAGAGGTTCTGAGGTCCGTCCTGGCCGAGATCCGCGCCTGGAAGGGCGAGAGGAAGATCCCGCTGAACGCCGAGCTGAAGATGCTGGAGCTGGTCGGAGCCGACGCGGCCCTGCTGGAATCATCCAAGGCCGACATCATGGAGACAACCAAGGCGGTGGATGTGAGGATAGCCCCGGATGCGCAGCTGACCGAGGAGGTCGTTGGTGTCAAACCGATCCACGCCAAGCTCGGACCCGCATTCAAGGCCCAGGCCAAGGCTATCGTGGCGGCTGTTGCCGCCATGGAAGCATCCGCTGCCGCGGATGCGCTGTCCAAGGGTTCGATCGAGCTCGATGTGGACGGGGAGAAGGTCTCCGTCCCCGCGGAGTTCTTCGAGCTGGACAAGCGCCTGATGCTCGACGGGAAAGCCGTAGAGACGATACAGATCGGCAACGTGCTGGCACTTGTCGAGCTCTGAAACATTCAAACCCGGCGGGGGACCGCCGGGTTCTTCTTTTACCAGTTCAGGCGAAGAAGTCCTCGAGGCTTTCCGCCCTCGATTCCAGCAGTACGATCAGGGCGTCCGCCCTCTCGCTATCGAAATCCTCGTCCTCAGATTTCTCTGCGGTCGAGCGGATGATGCCTGACGCATCTTCTATGGAGCGGTGTAGTGCATCCATATCCAGCCAATCAAGGTCCGAGTGGAACAGGCGTTCCATCCACAGGTCGGATGTGCCAGCATCCGTGGATTTCTGGATGGCCTTGGTGCCTCTTTTGCACATGAGCGATGTACCGGTATCGAATATCGGTGCAGGTCCGATCCATTCCAGGGTGTCAGCATCCCTGATGAGACCATAATTGCCGAGGTGCCTGTCCGTATTCATCATCATGCAGTCGATGAAATCCTGCTGAGACATC
>CAMMYR010000147.1 GCA_946528255.1 uncultured Methanomicrobiales archaeon
GGGCATCAGCTTGAGCTTGAGCTCCCTGGTCATGAACCTGTAGGTCCTGCCGATCTCCTTCCTGCCGACGCGGCTGGAGCTGGCGACCTCGTCGAGGGTCCTGGGGACACCGCACTGCCTGCATGCCGCGTAGAGGGATGCGGCGACGACGCCCTCGATGGACCTTCCCCTGATCAGGTTCTTGTTGACCGCTTTCCTGTAGATCATGGCCGCGGTCTCCCTGACGTTCCTGGGCAGACCCATGGCGGATGCCATCCTGTCCAGCTCGGAGAGCGCGAATGCCAGGTTCCTCTCCGTAGCGTTGGAGACACGGATCCTCCTCTGCCACTTCCTGAGCCTGTAGAGCTGGGCCCTGTTCCTGGTGGGGATGCTCTTCCCGTAGCTGTCCTTATTCTTCCAGGAGATCTCCGTGGAAAGACCCTTGTCGTGGATCGTGTAGGTCATGGGGGCACCGGTGCGGGCGCGTTTCTCGCCCTGCTCGACGTCGAAAGCCCTCCACTCCGGCCCCTGGTCGATGAACTGGTCGTCCAGGACCAGTCCGCAATCCTCGCACAGGAGCTCTCCGCGGTCGTAGTCGCGGACGAGATGGTGGCTGCCGCACTCCGGGCAGACCTCAATTTCCTCGGTTCCTTCTCTTACCTTTGGCATTTGCTTTCCTCCTCACAATGAACAGCTTGTCGCCGATGCCGGCTTTACCGCGCTCCGGATTGACCGAAGCGTAGGGCGTGTCCACAGGACCCATGATCCTCCCGACCACACCCACATCCTTATTCGATGCATCGCATACGTGATCCCCTAATTCCGGCAGGTTGTCGCATCTGACGATCAGACGACCGTCCGCGGAAATCTCCTCGACAACACCCAGAATATCCATATCAGCGCATCCCGTAGGCGATGGGTATATATCCGACCTAGTATTCGTCTAAATATATCACTATTATATAAAACATCGCTTGTTGTTTATATACTTGAAACGATTTTTTACAATTCAAATGATTTAAAGATTATGACGAATCCGCATTTATATGGATTCAGCATCCAACCATCATACGCGATCCCGCTTCCCGCATGGAATTATGCGCATCAGCGCCTCTGGCAGCCCTCATTAACTTTTAATAATCTCATATTCTTCAAGGGTTCAGTAACCCGCCTAGCGGGTCTAAAAATTGGAGGCAACATTATGGATATAATCTCAATGTCCTTTCTGACCCTCGTGGTCCTGGTGTTCGCCATCGTCATGATCCTGGCGGGTGCATTCGCTGCCGGGCTCGGATCTGGCAAGAGCAGGGCCCTCGGCGGTGTCATGCTGGTCATCGGACTCGTGGTGGCCGTCGCATGGATCTATCTCAACAATGCTGGGGTATCCCCCTTCGACGAAGTCGACCTGTGGGACATCCTCTACGACGCCATCGTCAACCTGATCGCCATCCTGATCGGTGCGCTGGTCGCCGTCGGAATATTCCTTGTGGTAGTCCTGAAGAGCCGATCGGGCTCTTCCTGAAACCCCTTCCCAAACTCCTTCCTTTGAAATTTTTAATATAATATGCGAGCAGTCGTCGATGCGATGACAAAGGTCTCCATTATCATGGGAAGCAAGAGCGACATGCCCGTGGCCGAGAAGGCCATCGCGATCCTGAAGAAGTTCGGGATCGGATACGATATCGCCGTGGCGTCGGCGCACCGCACGCCCCACCGCGTCGAGGAGCTCGTTACGAAGAGCGACGCATCGGCATTCATCGCCATCGCGGGATTGTCCGCTGCGCTGCCCGGCGTGGTGGCCTCGTTCACAGTCAAGCCCGTCATAGGCGTTCCCGTCAGCGGCGCCCTGAACATGGACGCCCTCCTTTCCGTGGTCCAGATGCCCCCGGGGATCCCGGTGGCCGCCGTGGGCCTCGACAGGGGAGACAACGCTGCCGTACTGGCGGCGGAGATCCTGGCTGTTTCGGATCCTTCCGTGGCGGAGAAGCTCAAAGCCTACAGGAAGGAGCAGGCGGACAAGGTCATCGCTGATTCGGAGAAGGTAGAGGCCGATGCTGGGTGCCGAGGATTTCATAGAGGATTCCGTATCCCAGATGGCGGATGCGATCACCGGGAAGGCCATCATCGCGTGCTCCGGCGGCGTCGACAGCATGGTCGCCGCCGTGCTGGCCCACAAGGCCGTCGGGGACAGGCTCCTGGCCGTGTACGTGGACAACGGCCTCATGAGGAAGGGCGAGACCGAGGAGGTCCGCGGCATGTTCGAGGCCACCGGCATCAACTACGAGATAGTCGACGCCTCTGAGGAGTTCTATTCCGCCCTTGCGGGTGTGACCGAGCCGGAGCAGAAGAGGAAGATCATCGGCGAGAGGTTCATCAGGGTCTTCGAGAGGAAGGCCAAGGAGTTCGGGGCCGAGTTCCTGGTCCAGGGCACCATCGCACCAGATTGGATCGAGAGCGGCGACGGCGTCAGGGACACCATCAAATCGCATCACAACGTCGGAGGGCTCCCCAAGGAGATGGGGATGACCCTCGTGGAGCCCCTCAGGGACCTGTACAAGGACGAGGTCCGCGACCTGGCCAGGATGCTGGGCGTGGTGGCCTCCGAGAGGCAGCCGTTCCCCGGCCCGGCCCTGGCGGTCAGGTGCCTTGGGGAGGTGACTCCCGAGAACGTCGCCATCGTGCGTGACGCATGCTATATCGTCGAGGACGAGATCAGGAAGGCCGCCGCCGCGGGCGAGATGGCCCTCCCATGGCAGTACTTCGCCGTTCTCCTCCCATCGAAATCCGTGGGCGTCCAGGGGGACAGGAGGGCATACGGCAGGACCGTGGCCATCCGCGCCGTGGATTCCATCGACGGGATGACGGCGACCTACTCCAGGATCCCGCTGCAGGTGCTAGACAGGATATCCGTGCGCATAACCAACGAGATGAAGGATTCCGTCAACAGGGTGGTCTTCGACATCACCAACAAGCCCCCGGCGACCATCGAGTGGGAGCGAATCCGTCGGTTTTTTACTGGAAGAATACTTTCGTGGAACCATGAAGGTATACGTGGTCGACAACGGCAGCCAGTGGACGCACCGCGAGTGGCGCGTGCTGAGGTACCTGAAGGTCGAGACCAAGATCGTCCCAAATACCACGCCGTTCGACGACATCAAGGACGCCGACGGGCTGGTCCTCTCCGGGGGAGCGCCCGGCGGGGCGTGCGACGCATCCGCCATGGGGAACAACGGCGTGTACCTCGACAGGGCGGATGTCCCCATCCTGGGCGTCTGCGCCGGGATGCAGTTCCTCTGCCAGCACTTCGGCGGGGAGCTGGGGCCCGGGAATGTGCCCGAGTTCGGA
>CAMMYR010000148.1 GCA_946528255.1 uncultured Methanomicrobiales archaeon
ATCGATGCGATGTCGATGATCGACCGCCTCGACAGGATGAACATCCGAATCATTATGATAATAATCTAAAGGAAGAAGGAGGGGAGGTCCCCTCCGTTTCGCCATCGGCGCCTGCCGATGGTCTCCTGTCCCCTCATGTAGGGCCTGAGGACCTCGGGGATGGTCACGGTGCCGTCCTTGTTCTGGTAGTTCTCCAGGATGGCGACCATGGTCCTGGGCAGGGCGAGGCCGGATCCGTTCAGGGTGTGGACGAACTCGCTCTTGAGGTGCGGTTCGGGCCTGTATTTGATCCTGGCCCTCCTGGCCTGGAAATCTGTGAAGTTGGAGCAGGAGGATGCCTCGAGCCACCTGTCGGCTCCCGGGGCGTACAACTCCAGGTCGTAGCACTTGGAGCAGGAGAAGCTCATGTCCCCGGTGCACAGCAGGAGCACCCTGTAGGGGAGCCCCAGGCCGGTGATCAGGTCTTCGGCGTTCTGCCTCAGCTCCTCGAGCCTGGCGTAGGAGTTCTCGGGGAGGACGAAGTTGACCATCTCCACCTTGTTGAACTCGTGCACCCTGATGATCCCCCTGGTGTCGGCGTGCTTCCCGACCTCGCGCCTGAACGAGGGCAGGTACGCGGTGTAGTAGATGGGGAGCTGCTCCTTCTCCAGGATCTCGTCCTGCAGGAGGTTGGTGATGGGGACCTCGGCGGTGGGGTTGAGGAACATGTCGTCCCTCTCGAGGTAGTACATGTCGTCCTTCAGGTTGGGGTACTGGCCGGTTCCGATGACCGCGGCCTTGTTGACGACCACGGGCGGGAACAGCTCGGTGTATCCCTGGTCCTGGTGGGTGTCCAGGAAGTAGTTGATGAGGGCCCTCTCGAGCCTGGCTCCGTCGCCCTTGAGGCAGTAGAATCCGCTGCCGGCGACCTTGGTGCCCCTCTCGAAATCGATGATGTCCAGGTCCTCGGCGATCTCCCAGTGCTCCTTGGGCTTGAAGTCGAACTTGCGCTTCTCGCCCTTCTCGTACACCACGACGTTGTCGTTCTCGTCCTTCCCGATGGGGACGGACTCGTGGGGGATGTTGGGGATGTTCAGGATGCAGTCCTGCCTGATGGCCTCGAGCTCCGCCATCCTGTCGTCGTTGGCCTTGACCTTCTCGGACACCTCGCGCATCTCCGCGATCTTCGCATCCTTCTCCTCGCCCTTGGGCATCTTGGAGATCTCCATGGAGACGGAGTTCCTGACCTTCCTGAGGCGGTTGTTCTCATCGGTGAGGGTTCTCCATTCGGCATCGGCATCCAGGAACCTGTCGAGGATGGCCTCGTCCTTGTTCCTGTTCCTCAGCATCGTCCTGATCCTCTCGGGATCGGCCCTGATAACGTTTACATCGAGCATCGTATCAACTTCGGAATTTCTTCTGGGAGAGGGATGTCCAAGTGCGCTTGTCCGTCAGCACGATAACGCCGCCGCGGACGTCCACGGCCACCGCTCCGGTGGCCTCCTCTATGACATCGGCTGCCTCGCGGGGGCCGTTGTCGGAGTTGGAAAGGACCTTGATCTTGATCAGGCGGTTCTTCTTCAGCTGCGCCTGGATCTCCGCGAATATGCCCTCGTCAAGCCCGTCCTTGCCGACGTGCACTGTGGGGCTGATGTCGTTGGCCCTCCTCATGAGCTCCTTCCTTGCGTCCCTCTCGGTCATATCGCTCTCTCCTTGTAGTGTAAGGCATACGCCATACTTTCCCGCACAATCCGCATGTGACGCTCATCGTCCCGCCGTTCAGCCTGACTGAGCAGCTGAGTCCCGGGACCAGAGGTGCCAGGCATCCCTTGCAGAAGCGCCTGTCCTTGGGCATGCCCACCTGGGTCTTCATGCTTATCCTCCTGGCTATCCCGACGTACCTGCGCGCCCGGTCGGTCCTTCCGGCCCTGAGGGCCTCGACCGAGAGGTCGAGCAGCTTGGAGATGCGCTCCGCTCCGATGCGGGCCACATCCCTGTTCGAGATCCGCCTCTTGGACATTGTGCTCTGTCGCGCGACTGCGCGGGTCCTATAAATAAGATGCGCGGGCACATTCGCGCAACGGGCTCCAGCGACTTCAGGTAGTCGCGGATCTCCTTCTCCTCGCCCTCGAACTCGTCGTCGCTCTCGCAGTAGGTCTCCCAGAGGAACGCGAAGTAGTCGTGGTAGGATATCACGCACTCGTCCCAGGAGGGCTTGGAGACGTCCAGCCCCAGGAGCTCGCAGGAAAGGTGCCAGAGCTCCTTAGATTTGTCGTAGGAGGGGGTGGCGATGGCGGGGTTCAGGAGCTTTATGTCCCTGGCGGGGGTGATGATCCTGTGGAACTTCACCGACGGGAACGTGTAGCATCCGTTGACGTCGGTCATGGAAAGGCGCTCGCCGTCGGGTCCGATGTTGAGGTAGCCGGCCGCGATGATGGGCCCGGCCTCCGCGAAGCTGGGTATGTCGGATTTGGCTATGTTGTCGGCGAACTCTATCTCCATGTCGTCCGCGCCGTTGGAGATGTGCCAGTGGTTCATCTTCACGGGGTCCCTGCTGATTATGCCGATGACCGCGGCCTGTATCTTGGAGACGCTCCCCTCGGCCACGGCCCTGACCTTCTCCCTGTCGATCGCACCGAATCTCCTCTGGTCCTCCGCGGGGCCGTACTCGAGCGTGTATCCGTCGAGGTGCTCGCTGAGCGCGAGAACGTCCCTGGCGATGTCCCTTCTTCCGACGGGCTCCGGGAAATAATCCTCGAACCAGGTGCCGACGACGCCCTTCCCCAGGAAATCCAGGGTGGCGCAGAGCATGCCGACGGCATCCTCCATGATGTCGGCGCTCCCCTCGTCCGGATCGGATCCCATCCCCTCGCCCGTGGGACCGCTGATCTTGAGGTCGAACTTGGCCTTCAGCGAGGGTGCGACCTCGCCCTGGACCCTGAGCTCGGCCCTGATGAGCATAGTCCCTATGTCGGTGAGGAGCTTCTGGATGTCCACCATGGACTGCCCGGCCACGGCGACGGGCACTGCGGCGCCGTCCTCGGCCGGGAGGACCCTGAATCCGTACGATTTCATGCTGGGATATGGCCGAACGCATTTAATACGGTTCGCCTTTCCCAAGACATATAAGGAACGCGCGTCGCGTTTCCTTTCGCAATGTTTATATGCGAGTTGTCATTGGGTCGGGTTATCGTAGAACCAGGCTATGCGCCGCCGTATCGGTGGCCGAGTCATCACGTTCCTATCAAATCAGGTGGTGCAAATGGTAAGAAAGCCCGCATCGATGTACAGACAGATCAAAGGACAGGCATACACCCG
>CAMMYR010000149.1 GCA_946528255.1 uncultured Methanomicrobiales archaeon
GTCTGCGATCAGGTCGTCCATGACGCCTATCAGGCCCTCCACGTTGTTGGGACGCAATCCTATCGACGGTTCGTCCAGCACATAGAGCACCCCGGTGGTGCGGTTCCTGACCGACCTGGCCAGCTGGACCCTCTGCCTCTCGCCCGTGGACAGTGAGGACGAGGCGCGGTCCAGCGTCAAGTATCCCAATCCGAGGTCCAGCAGCCTCCTGGAGGTGTCTTTGAAGGATTCTATTATGTTCCTGGCCATCTGCACCATGGATTCCGGCATCTCATCGGGTATGCCATCGACCCAGGAATCCAATTCCGACAGGGTCATCATGCAGGCCTTGTCCAGGGATATGCCCCTGAGCAACGGCGCCCTGGCCCTCTCGGAGAGCCTGGTGCCCCCGCAGCACTGGCAGGGGCCGATCTTCAGGAACCTCTCGACCCTCTTCATGCCCTTCTCGTCCTTGACCTTGGCCAGGGCGTTCTCGACGGTGTACTTGGCGCTGTAGTAGGTGAAATCCATCTCGCCGGCGTTCCCGGATTTCTCGTTGAAGTACAGGAGGTGGTGCTTCTCCGCCGGCCCGTTCAGGACGAACTCCCTCTCCTTCTCGGTGAGGTCCCTGAACGGCACATCGGTCCTGACCCCGCTGTCCCTGGCTATGTCCTTCATCAGCGACCATATCAGGGTCTGCCAAGGCAGGACGGCGCCCTCGTCTATGCTCTTGGATTCGTCCGGCACCAGGGAATCCATATCGACCTCGTAGGCCATCCCGGTCCCGTCGCAGACGGGGCACGCGCCGGCGCTGTTGAACGCAAGCTCCTCAGCGCTGGGAGGGTTCACGATCTCCCCGCATTCGGGGCATCTGATCTCGATCATCGCCGCGAAGTCCATGCTCGGTTCGAGGTAGTGCCCGTTGGGGCAGCGGTGCTTCGCCAGCCTGGAGTACATGAGCCTGAGGCTGTTGAGGAGCTCGGTGGAGGTCCCGAAGGTGCTCCTGATCCCGGGCACCCCGGGGCGCTGGTGCAGCGCCAGGGCGGCCGGTACGTATCTGACTTCGTCCACCTCCGCACGGGAGGCCTCGGTCATCCGCCTGCGGGTGTATGTGGAGAGCGCTTCCAGGTATCTCCTGGACCCCTCCGAGTACAGGATCCCGAGGGCCAGGGACGATTTGCCGGAACCCGATACCCCGGCGATGCCGACGACCTTCCCCAGGGGGATGTCGACATCCACGTTCTTCAGGTTGTGCATGCGCGCTCCGCGCACCTCGATATGGTCGGGCCTCTCGATCTCCATCGCAACAGCGGATGCGCGGGGGGTAGAAAACACTAGCGAGGTTTTTGTCGAACCCATTCGGTTTAATCCTATGCGCTCCATACCGCAGGCATGCAGCACGTGAAGGGGATCCCGGCGGAGGAGGCGATGCAGAAGCTCCTGGACGGCAATACGATCTTCACCCACCTCGTATCCTTCGGGGATTACTCTCCGGCAAGGCGCAAGGATACGGCCGAGAACGGCCAGCATCCCTATGCCGCGATAATCTCGTGCGCCGATTCCCGTGTGATACCGGAGGCGATCTTCACCGCCGGCATAGGGGATCTTTTCGTGATCCGCTCTGCGGGGAACACCATCGACACATCGATCATCGGCTCGGTGGAATACGCCGTGGAGCATCTTGGATGCAATCTGGTGGTGGTCATGGGGCACACCGGATGCGGTGCGATAAAGGCCACCATCGACGGGTTCAAAGGTCATAAGGTGGCCTCGATACTCAAAGAGATAAGCTGGGCCATCGGCGACGAGAAGGACCCGGACAAGGCTGCGGAGTTGAATGTACTGAGCAGCGTGGCCATCCTGCAGGACGACCTCAGGTTGGACGAAGGCGTCCAGGTCGTCGGGGCGATGTACGACACCTGCACCGGGGAGGTCAGGTTCCTGGACCGGGATGCGGCTTCTGCTCAATCTGTTAATATCCGAAAGGTCATCCTGTGCATATGACAGGCTTCGCGGACCGTCTGGATTCGTTCTTCCGCATCACCGAGCGGGGATCCGACGTCCGCACGGAGCTGAAGGGAGGGCTCATAACCTTCCTGTCGATGTTCTACATCCTGGCCGCCAATCCCAGCATAATATCCGCGGCCATAGGTCCGGAGTTCTTCGGCCAGCTGGTCACCGCCACCGCGCTGTCCGCTTGCATCGCCAGCATCCTGATGGGATTGTACGCCAGATTCCCGGTGGCCCTGGCGCCCGGGATGGGGGTAAACTCCTTCCTGGCGTTCACGGTCGTCATAGGGATGGGGTTCTCGTACCCCCAGGCCCTGCTGGCGGTGCTGGTGTCGGGGGCATTGTTCCTGGTGCTGACGGTCACCGGCGTCAGGACCAGGATCCTGAATTCCATACCCGCGGCCCTGAGGCACTCCATAACCGTCGGGATCGGGTTCTTCATCATCGTCATCGGGCTGTATAACGCCGGGATCATCGTCCATGGCGATGGATCCGCCATGATGCTCGGGGAGCTGGCATCCCCCGGCGTCCTGCTGGCCGTGTTCAGCATCGTCATCACCCTGATATTGTGGCTCAGGGGCAGATGGAGCGCCGTCCTCATCGGGGCGCTGTCCACGGTGGTCATCGGTCTCCTGGGAGGATACTTCCTGGGTTGGGATACCGTCGTCAACGGCTCCAGCCTGATACCCGGTGTGGGCACCGCCTCCATCGGCGAGTTATCCATGCCGGATTTCGGGCTCCTCGGCGAGGTATTCTCGGCGACCGACGGATTCACTGCAGCTATGATGCCGTCCTTCATCGCCGTGGTCCTGTCCCTGATGATGGTGGATATGTTCGATACCACCGGCACCCTCCTGGCCGTAGGGAACGAGGCCGGGATGATGGAGGACGGCAAGGCAAACGAAGGGATAGAGAAGGCTATGACGGCCGATGCGGTCTCCACCCTGATCGGCGCCGCGGCGGGGACCACCACGGTCTCATCGTTCATAGAATCGAACGTCGGCATAGCCGCGGGCGCCAGGACCGGCCTGATGCCCGTGACAGTCGGACTGCTGTTCGCAGCATCCCTCTTCCTGGTGCCGGTGCTGTCGGTGGTCACCGCCGCATGCATCGCGGGCTCCCTGTTCCTGGTGGGCCTGCTGATGTCGTCATCCATCAAGCACATCGACTGGAAGTCGTCGGAGAACGTCATCGCCGTCGCGCTGACCATATTCATGATGGGATTGTCAGGTTCGATCACAGACGGGATCGCCTTCGGATTCCTGGGCTACGCACTGGCAATGACTGCCACTGGCAGGTA
>CAMMYR010000150.1 GCA_946528255.1 uncultured Methanomicrobiales archaeon
CCGACCCCTATCAAGATGATGGCTATGATCACCGCGGACTTCTTGCGGTCGATGCCGGATTTGTCGAACAGCACCGATGTGCCGACCTCGGCCATGGATATCACGGAGGTCACCGCGGCGAAGGCGGCGAGCAGGTAGAACAGCGGAGCTATCACGGCTCCGCCGGGCATCATGTCGAACACCTGCGGGAGGGATACGAACATCAGCCCCATCCCGCTGGAATCCGGGAAACCGAACACGAAGGCGACGGGCACGATCATCAGTCCGGCCAGAAGGGCCACGGAGGAATCCACAATGCAGACGCTTGTCGCGGTCTTCTCCAGATCCACGTCTTTCTTCGCATAGGAGCCGTATGTGATGAGTATGCCCATCGCTATAGACAGGGAGTAGAACACCTGGCTCGTGGCCGCGGTGAAGGTCTGGACGCTGAGGTCGTCCAGATTCGGCTTGAGATAGAACGATATGCCGTCGGCGATTCCATCGACGGCGAACACCTCGTAACCGATGATCACGATTATGAGCACGAACAGGGCCGGCATGGCGAACCTGCTGGTCTTCTCGATCCCCTTGGTCACCCCCATGACCACGAAGGCGATGGCGACCAGGATGAAGACCGCCATCCAGAATATCGGCTGACCGAAGCCGCCTGGGGTCAGACCCTCGATGTATCCTTCCCAATATGCTCCGCTGTCGTCGGAGAGGGAGGAGAGGTTGCCCGTGACGGACTCGAAGAACCACTTGAGCACCCAGCCGCCGATCACGCAGTAGTAGCACATGATGATTATCGGGCAGAGCGCCATCAGGTAGCCGATGAATCTGTGCTTCCTCGATAGCTCAGCGAATGCGCTGATAGCCGATTTGCCGGTCCTCCTTCCGAAGGACATCTCCATCATGAACATGCATATGCCGAAGGTCAGGGCGACGACCAGATAGGTCAGCACGAAGATGCCCCCGCCGTTGTGGGAGGTCTCGTACGGGAAGCGCCAGAGGTTGCCGAGCCCCACGGCTGAGGCCGACGTGGCGAGGATGAGCCCCATCTTCCCGCTGAAAGAAGCCCTTGGCGCGTTCTCCGACATCGGCAGGGGCTTATGACTGCATGTTTAAAAACAATGTCGGAACGGGCAGGCATCCAAGCCCTTTCCGCTGTGTCTTACCTTTATTTATTGGAACCCGCATGTAGCCGGGTCCTTGGAAGGCTTCGCGCCAGCAGGACGAGGGGAGAAAAGCCGATGATCAACGAATACCGCAGTTTCATCGAGAAGAAATGCGAGCAGTGCCGCAATCTGGACACTGTCTCCGCCGAGCTCTACAAGGAGTACGACGTGAAGAAGGGGCTCCGCGACAACCAGGGCAACGGGGTCGTCGTGGGGCTGACATCCGTCTCCCATGTGGACGGCACCAGGATCATCGACGGCAAGAAGACCCCCATAGAGGGCGAGCTCCACTACCGCGGATACGACATCAGGGACCTGACCAGCGGTTTCCTCAACAAGCGCTTCGGATTCGAGGAGATATCCTACCTCCTGCTGTTCGGGGAGCTCCCCACCGCCGAGGAGCTGGAAGAGTTCAAGAAGTACCTGGACGCCGAGCGCAAGCTCCCGGTGACGTTCACCAGGGACATCATTATGAAGGCGGCCAGCATGGACATCATGAACTCCGTCACCAGGAGCCTGCTGTTCCTGGCCTCCTACGACAAGAAGCCCCTGGACAACTCCCTGGAGAACGTCCTGAGGCAGTGCATCCACCTGATCAGCGTCTTCCCCATGCTCACTGTGTACAGCTACCACGCCTACAACCACTACATCAACGACGAGAGCATGTACATCCACAAGCCCGATCCCCACCTCTCCACCGCGGAGAACATCCTGCGCATGCTCAGGCCAGACAAGAAGTACACCTACCTGGAGGCGACCGTCCTCGACCTGGCCCTGGTGCTGCACATGGAGCACGGCGGCGGGAACAATTCGACATTCACCACCCGCGTGGTCACATCCGCTGGCTCCGGTACCTACGACGTCATGGCCGCGGCCATGTGCTCCCTCAAAGGCCCCAAGCACGGCGGCGCCAACCTGAAGGTCATGGACATGATAGCGGACATCAGGAAGCACGTCAAGGACCTGGAGGACGACCATGAGATCGCCAAGTACCTGACCCACATCCTGGACAAGAAGGCCTTCGACCACCAGGGATTGATCTACGGCATGGGCCACGCGGTCTACACCAAATCCGATCCGCGTGCGATGGTCTTCAAATCCTTCGTCGAGAAGCTGGCCATAGAGAAGAACCGCCAGGACGAGTTCGACCTGTACAGCAGGATCGAGAGGATCGCCCCGGAGCTTATCCTGGCCAAGAGGCCCAACGCCACCAGCGTCTCCGCCAACGTGGACTTCTACAGCGGCTTCGTCTACGACCTGCTGAACATCCCCCACGAGCTCTACACCCCGCTGTTCGCCATCTCCAGGATCGTGGGATGGAGCGCACACAGGATGGAGGAGCTCATCACTTCCAACAAGATCCTGCGCCCCGCTTACGTGAACGCATCCGGATTCAGGGACTACGTCCCGATCGAGAAGAGGGGTGGTCAGCGATGGGGCTCTTCGGAAGCGTCAACACCATGGCCCAGACCCTCAAGAACGTGAAGAGGGCCCTGGAGGAGAGCAAGCTGGAGTACAACGAGAACGGCCAGGGCACCATAACCCTGAGCGCCATGGGCGACGACCTGCCCATAGGCATGGTCATCATCGGCGATGCCGAGAACATGACCCTGAACATCTACTGCTACCTGATGTTCGAGATCCCAGCCGACGCCCGCGCCAAGCTCATCCCGGAGCTCAACCACATCAACAACTCGATCAACAACGGCTCCTTCTACATGGACGACAACGAGCCCAAGATCTACTTCAAGATCGTCCAGAGCCTCATCGACGGCGCCCCCTCGGTCAAGCTGCTGAAGCACCTGATCTTCATCTCCTTCCAGACCGTCGACGTCAACGACGGCAAGCTGAAGGACCTCATCCCCGCCGACGCCCTCCGCAAGGACGTCATGTACTCGTGATGGCCATGGACCGCGAGAAGGCCGCCGGGAGCAGATTCGCATGCGGTGACAGGGAGCGCGCCCTGTTCGAAGCTGGGATCAAGATGGGCACCGTGTACCACCAGTTCGTCGGGATGCCTTTCAGCTCGAAGACGATCGGGGAACTCGAGAGGTCCATGGAAGAAGCCATATCGGTCCAGCCGTACGTGGAATCCGTCAGGATAAGGGTGGATC
>CAMMYR010000151.1 GCA_946528255.1 uncultured Methanomicrobiales archaeon
CCAATAGCGAGAAGGTGGCCGAGGCCATCGCGAAGAGGATCTCCGATGCAGGCGTCGATGCGGAGAAGGAGCTGGCCGAGGGCAATCCCGTGGACGTGATCGTATCCAGGTCAGGGATGTACGACCTGGTGATAATGGGCACCAGGGGTCGCAGGGGATTCAAGAAGATCCTCAACGGCAGCATCGCCGAGAATGTGATGACGGGAGCGGCATGCCCCGTGACCATCGTCAGGGACGTCCGAAGCCGATTACCATCCTCAGGGGGGTTCCTCCCCCGCTTTTTATCTATCTCTGACGGCGATACTCCCTCATGCAGCCCATGATGGAGAAGAACGGGATGTCCGCCGAAGAGGCCTGGGATTTCCTCAGGACGAGGAAGGAAGGGGTCCTGGCGACCAACGGAGCAGACGGGTTCCCCTACGGCGCGCCGGTGAACTATGCCGTCATAGACGGATCCATCTACCTCCACGGGAGAGCGGCCGGGGAGAAGATAGACAACATAGCCAGGGATCCTAGAATCTGTTTCACAGTTATGGAGTCCGGAGGATTCGAGATCACCGGGGAGATGGCCTGTAACGCCACGACGGTTTACGGATCCGTCATAGTCCGCGGGAAGGCCGTGATCATAACGGACGATGAGGAGAAAGGCAGGATACTGATGGCATTGGCGGAGAAGCTGGTGCCGGAGAAAGCCGGAACCCATGTGGACATGTCAAGGGTCGCCCGCACCGCCGTGATCAGGATCGATGCCGAATCGGTCACCGGCAAGCGCCACGCGCCTATGGGCGGCCACAGGGTAGTCGGGTCGCAGCAGCGACGCTATCGCTCTGGCCATGACTATGGCCACCAGGACGACGGCGATGGCGGCCCATCTCCAATCCCTCTCGTAAAGAAGCGACACCAGGGATGCGAAGAGGCCGACCAGCGGGGAGCATATCACGAGCCCGAGACCCAGATACTGCACGTCCTGCCAATCCACGATTATCCCGATGATCAGCGCCGACAGGCCGATGCAGATGGAAACGCGCATAGCCAGCGCGGTCCAATTGTTGAGGGAGCTCACAGTATCCCCCCTGCCTGCAGGAGTATGATCCCGGCGATGAAGAACAGCAGCACCCCGAAGTACTTCTTCAGATGCCTGGCGTTGAGCCTGCGGGCTACCAAGACCCCTAATATGGATCCGAAGAACGCCCCTATGGCTATGCCTGCTGCGTAATCGAAGTCCACCACCCCGGTCACGACGTAGACGACCGCACCAGTGAAGGCTGTGATCCCGATCATGTAGCTGCTGGTGGCGGTTGCCACCTTGATGGGGATCTTCATGTACAGGTTCATCAGGGGGACCTTGATGGTCCCTCCGCCGACGCCCGTGATGGACGAAATCATCCCCGCTCCGATGCACATCGGCACAGAGCCAGCTACATGTTCCACGCTGTAATGGAACTCCTTCCCGCCATCGTCCTTATAGGAGAAGTCGAACATCCCTCCGCGCTTCTCGGATTCCTCCACATCGACCTGCCTGTTGGTGGCCATCCTGAATCCGCTCATGACCAGCACCGCGGCGAAGATGATCAGCAGGTACATGTCGTCGAGATACGCGGCCACCGCCGCGCCCGCCACCGCGCCTATCGCCGTGGCTATCTCGAGATAAAGACCCAGGCGTATGTTCGCGTAACCCGATTCTATCTGCATCGACGCCGCTCCGGCGGAGCCGGCGATGATCCCGATGAGGGATGTGGCGGCGGTGACCGAGGGCGGCAGGTCGAAGACCAGCAGCAGCACCGGGACGAATATTATCCCCCCTCCCAGACCGAATATGCCCCCGAGCAGCCCGGCGGCTATGCCGAGGGCTATCAGGCCTATCAGGATGAAAGGGTCCATGCCCTAGCCTAACATCTGCCCGTATAAGTCTATGACCCTCGCCCGTCCACGCGCGCGTCAGCATATTATTATATATCGCACGCCTCTCGGATAAGCATCCGCAATATCCAGTAGGCGATAGCAATGCTGTATGGAAAGAGGGTGATCGGAAGGAGGGGCGCCAAGTCCCAATCCGATGCGGCGAAACGCCGCAGGCTGTTCTTCGCCATCGCCGCCGTTCTGACGATGACCGTCAGCTCCGCCGCCGTCTTCACTCCAGATGCTGATTCGGATGCCGCCAGCCCCGCATCCGGGCTATTCAAGGATTACGCCTACCAGTTCACATACAGCACATCCAACCAGCAGATCACCTCGGTGATGAAGGACGGCGTGACCGTCTATTCCTCCACGAACACCGGCAGGATAAACACGACCCATTGGTACTTCGATTCGACCACCGGGATCGGGCCGTTCAACTGCTTCTACGCCGCCATCGAGCTCGGGAAGAGCAACGGGGATACCGGCAAGATGAGCGACAAGATCGGCCACGTTGCCTACATCCTGGACCCGGCGGACCTCACTAAGGCCATCGTGTACGATGGCGAGACATCCTCGAGGCAGGGGTACACGATAGCGGATTACAACATCATGCTGGTCATACCCACGGTCTACTGGTACTCAGATAGCGCCGGTAACATGTACATCTCCAACACCGACAAGAACCCCCGTTTCCCGGACGAGGTCAATTCCAAGATGGTGCCCTACGCCCACACATCGACCGACGGCCCCGTCACCACGGTTTTCCCCTTCCTCGCCATAGGGGTATACGAAAGCCAGATTAACGGCACATTCGGCCTCCTTTCCAAATCTGGTGTCACTCCCACCAATAACAAGAGCAACCATATCCAGCAGTATAGGGCGAATGCATTGGTCGGCAGCCAGAGGGTGGACGGCTATTCCACAGGCGAGCCGGTCGGGACTTACCAGCTCTGGAACTTCTACGAGTGGACGCTGTACAAGATCATGGCCCAGACGATCATGGGCAGCAAGGATGCGATGACGGTCGTCGGGAAGGGGATGCAGAATTACAGTAACGGTGCCAATCCGAGCTCGGTGGGCAACACGACCGGGCGCGGGAATACCGCGGGATGGTTCGGAAGTAACAACCACAACAGCTGGGGAGGAGGGGTCACGTCATCCAAAGCCTACTCCAAGCTGTTGATCGAGAACTCCTGGGGGTCGCTGTGGGAATACGTGGACAATGCGTTCATAAACAATACCAGTGGCCGGTCGTTCCACGCGGCGAACGGGATCGCCCCCGTGGTGTACAAGGGCAATTACAGACTGGCGGGGGACGATTTCGAAAATCCGCCCGTCATGCCCGGC
>CAMMYR010000152.1 GCA_946528255.1 uncultured Methanomicrobiales archaeon
GAGCCCCAGCCGGAGCCCGAGGCCAAGCCCGCCGCAGCCCCCAAGGGCCAGAAGAGCCTCTTCGATTTCCGAGGGATCCCATGGACCAGGCTTACAAGGACCTACTGACGAAGCAGCAGTACAGGGTCTATAACGACCACGCCGCCGTCAAGCTCTGCCACTGGATGAAGGAGAGCATGCTGCACGAGCGCCACTGCTACAAGCAGGATTTCTACGGCATCAGCAGCCACCGCTGCCTCCAGATGACCCCCGCGATCAACGAGTGCAGCCACATGTGCACCTTCTGCTGGAGGGTCCAGGAGAACGATTTCGAGGTAAAGGACTGGGCGGAGCCCAAGGAGATGCTGGATGCCCTGATAGCCCATCAGAGGAAGCTCATCTCCGGATTCAAGGGCGATCCGCGCTGCGATCTGAAGATGTTCGAGGAGGCCAACAACCCGAACCAGGTCGCCATATCCCTCGCCGGGGAGCCCATAACCTATCCCTACCTCTCCGATTTCCTGAAGGAATGCCATTCCAGGGGGATGACTACGTTCCTGGTCACTAATGGCACATACCCGGAGAGGCTGGCCGAGCTGGACACCCTCCCGATGCAGCTCTACGTCACCGTGGCCGCCCCCAACGAGGAGGTCTACCGCAGAGTATGCAGGCCCAAGGATCCCCAGGGCTGGAGCAAGCTCATGAGCACCCTGGAGCTGCTGCCTTCCCTGGATACCCGTACGGTCATCCGCCACACCCTCGTGAAGGGATCAAACTTCGGCTGGGAGAAGGAGTACGCCGCGCTGGACAATACCGCGCAGCCCGATCTCATAGAGCCCAAGGGATACGTCTTCGTGGGCGGTTCCAGGCAGCGCCTGACCATAGATTCCATGCCGTCGTTCGCCGAAGTCAGGGAGTTCTCGGAGCGCCTCGGCTCCATGGTGGGTATGGAAGTTATAAAGGAGGCCCCCGACAGCAGGGTAGTCCTGCTGGGGAGGCCGGGCATGGAGCTCGACGTCCGCAAGCTCCATGGATTGTGAGGTTTAGCAGCACAGGCATCCGGAGTATGCCAGATAGCATATCAGGATGATGTGCAGTACCAGGAACACGTAGACCAGCTTGAACTTGGGCTTGCGGGTCTTGTGCCTGGCCAGCAGCATGCCTGCGGTGGCTCCGAAGGGCCCGAAGAAGGCGATCCCGATGAGGGTGGCCTCGGGGGTCCTCCACTTGTCGGCCTTTGCCTTGTGCTTGTCCCATACGAACATCACCAGGGCGGCGATGTTGAGCAGCACGTAGACGGCCAGTATGGCCATGGCCATTGTGCAATCCATCGGATCACTGGAGCCTTGCGATGAAGTCGTCCACGGCCGTGGGGATGCCGGACTCGTTCTTCTCAGCGGACTTCTTGTTGAAGTAGACCGCATCGCTCAGGCCGAGCTTCTCGGAGACGGCGGCGCACTGCTTGTCGCCCTTCTCGCCGTTGTACATGCACGTGAGGAACAGATAGAGCCTCTTCTCGTTGAGGGTCTCCTTGTTGTTCTCCAGGAATTTGACCAGGGGCGCGTAGGGTTTGCCGGCGTGGATGCCGGTTCCGAAGACGATGGTGTCGAATCCCTCGAGGTTCAGGGTGCTGAGCTCCTTCAGGTTGAAGATGTCCGCCCCGAGCCTCCTGGCGATGTACTCGGCGATGGTCTTGGTGTTCTTGGTCAATCCGGTCGCATAGATAACTGCAATATTTCCCATCCTATCACTTCCGTTCCGTTCCGGCCTCTATACCACCGGTTGGAATATAATCGGATGATGGATTTCTATTTATAAAGATTTTATCATCAATCTGAAGTCTGGCACATTGCATTCATTCGAGATCCTCGAACGATGAGATGATATGGAGCGTGGCCTGCACCGCGCTATCCAAAGCGGTCTCGACCGCGGGCGTCATGGTCTCGGACATGGTCTTGATGTCCTGCACCTCGATGGCGACGAAGCGGACCTCCTTGGGCATGACCTCCCCCTCCATCTGGCGGCCGATCTTCAGCGCCGTCGGGAGGTTAACATCATGGGTCGCGGCCCCGGTGATCACCTCATCGAAATCCGATTCTGAGAACAGGAGCACCGTGCCGGGGTCGTACTTCATGGTCTGGATGGCATCGACGATGACGGCGTAATCGAAGCCCTGGATTACCGGGAGAATATCCAAGCCCCCGACGGCCTCCTGGAAGCATTCCACGCCGTCTATGCCCGCGGATTCTATGATCTCCGATACGTGGAGCCCGATGGCGTCATCGCACATTATGGGGCTCCCGAGGCCTACCACAGCAATCCTTGGGTTCGTCATGAACCGACGTACGGCTCCGACGGATATAAGACCGTGCATGGTGCGCGTAATCTACTTTATCGACCGATGCATATCCTGTCGGTATGGGATACGACATCGACTGCATCGGCGATGCGAGGTCATCGGAGCTACGGGAACTCTGCTCCGGGAAGCACATGTACGATTCCAAGGCGGACATCAACGGGATATGCGTGCAGATCTTCTGCGAGGACCGCGAGATCATCCGCATGTGGAACGACAACTTCTACCACATGTCCGACAGGGTCAGGGCCCATGCCAAGCTGTTCTGTATCTGCGATCCCTCGGTGCTGATGCACGTTGAGTACGATGTCCATTCATCCCTTCTGTTCCTGTTCAACTTCGACTACTACGGGTGGATCAAGAGCATCGCCCTGGGTGTAGCTGGGAACATACTGGAGGACGCCCATGGCATCCATCCGGTCCACGGGGCTGCGCTGGACGTGGACGGCATCGGGGTTTCCCTGATAGCACCCTCCAAGACAGGCAAGACCACCCAGTCCTGGGGATTGCTGAGGCTCCCCAACACCCGCCTGGTGACCGATGATTGGTATTTCGTGTCGTTCGGCAGGGGCTCCCCCGGTATTACCGGCTCCGAGAGGAACTGCTACATCGATTCCGATATCGGCGATGTTTGGGAGGAGTACAGGGAGCTGGTCAAGGACGTGAAGTTCGATAACAGGGGCCGCGGTCTGGGCAACGTCCGCTGGGTCGCAGGTCCCGATTCTATGGCCGAGCAAACCTCGGTCAGGCACATAATCCTGCTGAAGAGGGATCCCGAGGATAGCAGGATAACGATAGAGATGACCCCGGAGGAGGCCCTGGACTATCTGGTAGCCAACGATTTCTGCAATCCGCACCAGCTGGTCAGGGATGATGCGAGGGTCGAGAAGCGCAA
>CAMMYR010000153.1 GCA_946528255.1 uncultured Methanomicrobiales archaeon
CAACGGCGCACTTCTTATCCTCGTAGAAATCCGAATCCCTGGCATCGAATGCCCCCATGGCGCGCTCCACGGTGTTTATTTTATCATAGGATTTGAACACCTCATACCCCTGCTTGGTGAGATGTTTGCTTACCTCTGCAGTATACTTCCTGATATCGCGGATGTTCTCCAGCTCGCTGTGGATGTGCTTGGGATCCAGACCGGTGTCTTCCCTGATCAGGGAAATGGTCTCCAGGTCCCCTTTGACATCGCCTTTGAGGACGTCCGTTGCGACGATCCCCGCGATCTGCCTGGGGGTCATAGCGAAGAATCCGACCATGGGGCGGTCTATCCTGGCATTGAGGGCGGTGGCCAGCGCCGCATCGTTGGTGACCACAAGATCGAACCCCTTTACCTCTTCGAAAATCTCATCGATAGACTTCGCCCTCTTCATGGCATCCCATACCCCGCAGATGGATATGAACATGGCGATGTTAGCGATGTTAGCGCTATTGGATATACCATGAGCGCCCTTCCGGAAGCATGGACGAGGTCTACGTCGTGGAGATCGCAGCCACCGGCCCCAAAGGGGTCCCGAAGGACACTGTGGCCGAGGTGGCGGTATGCAGGGTCCTTGGCGACGGTTCAGACTTCGATACCGTTTATTGGGGGCGCGTGGCACTGGATCCGCTCGACCTGGGCAAGGAGCCCCTGGATTACCTCCAGGAGAATTACGGCATAACCGCCGAATCCCTCTACTCCGGGGATCCCCAGGAGGAGGTAGTGAAAGGATTCCAGGATGCCGTTTTCGGGCAGGAGGTGACCTCCTACAGCGTCGGATCCACCTTCGGGAAGTTCCTGTCCTTCGAGCCCTGGGACACAGCCAGGGAGGTAACTGTGCTGCCGTCTTATTCCGCAGTCCTGCCGGAGAAGTGCTCCGCGGAGACCGTTCCTGGTTCGATAGAGGCGGCCTATTCCGTCCTTTGCCCCGGCGATTCGGCGGGATTCTCTGCAGAGCCGGGGGCCCTCAGGCTGGCCCATATGTCCGCTTCGGTGGTCGCCCTGCTGAGGCGCGAGGGGTTCTTCCGAGGCTCGCCCGAACCTTATCCTGACCATGCCGCCCAGGAGGGCGTCTACCAGGCATCCGATGTACATCAGGGCGTACAGGATGAACAGCGGTATCGCCATGAGGGATGTTATCACCGTCCCGAATATCGACGGGAAGACGCTGATGGCCAGGGCGAAGGCGGTCCAGAAAACCAGGAGGCCGACGCCGAGCATCAGGTAGCCCTTGAGGATCCTATGGTTAAGGTATATCTGTCCCAGTCCTAGCACTCCGAAGAGCCCCGGTATGGCATCCAGCAGCAGAGCGGTTTTGATGTTCCTCTGGCCGGGCTGCCTGGGGGTCTCCTCCTCGTTCTTCGGAGCGGTCGCGGGCTCCACGGGGATCTTCTTGTAGCATTTGGGGCAGGTGACCGATGTAGAGGGAACCAGCTCCCCGCAGTAGGGGCAGCGCCGGTCGCCCAAATCGTTCCCTCCTGATGGCGAATGCGGTGCAGACCATGGATGCCACGAGCTTCCCATCCTGGTTATAGGCCCTTACATCGAAGATCTCCAGGCTCTTGGAGCGGTTTATAAGGGTGGCAACCGCCCTGATCCTGCCGATGGAGGGGCGGTAGTACTTGATCTCCGCCGCGGACCCGGTGCAGTCCCTGGTCAGGTTGGCCGCGACGCCGAAAGCATGGTCCATCAGGCTGTACACGGCGCCGCCGTGGGCCCTGGCCATGCTGTTCATGTGCTCCGGGAGCATATCCATGCTGCACTCTGCGGAATCCTCGGAGACGGATACGATGTCTATGCCCAGCATCCTTGCGAACGGGGCGTTGTACATCTCTATGATCCTCTCGGCGTACTGCTTCGTGCCGGGCGACATCCTGGAACGCAGCTCCTCTATCTCCATAGTGTCGTGATTGCAGGACCGATTAAAGTTTTTTTACCGTGAGGGCATTGCCCCCGTTATGGAGGAACCGCTGACCGTAACGCAGCTGAATACGCGTGTCGAGAGCATCCTGAAGACATCGGGGGGCATCAACGACGTCTGGGTCAGCGGGGAGATATCCAATCTCAAGAAGTCCACCTCCGGCCATTATTACTTCACGCTCAAGGACCAGGGGAGCCAGATCAGCTGCAGCCTGTTCTCCTATGCGCGCCCGAGGGTGAATTTCGAGCCCAGGGAGAATATGAAGGTCACCGCCTTTGGGAGCGTGGACCTGTACGTCCCGTACGGGAGGTACCAGTTCAGGGTCGAGGGCATGAGGCAGTCCGGGATAGGGGACCTGTACCTGCAGTTCGAAGCCCTGAAGAAGAAGCTGGATGCCGAGGGGCTGTTCTCCGAATCCAGGAAGAGGCCCATACCCATGTACCCCCGCAGGATCGGCGTGGTCACATCCGAGACCGGCGCCGTGATACACGATATCATCACCACATCCGCCTCCAGGTTCCCGGCGGACATCATCCTCTGCCCGGCGCAGGTGCAGGGGGAGGGTTCGGCGGACACGGTGGTCAGGGGGATAGAGCTGCTGAACCGCCACGGGGTCGATGTGATCATCGTGGGGAGGGGAGGCGGTTCCATAGAGGATCTCTGGACGTTCAACGAGGAGAAGGTGGCCAGGGCCATCGCCGCCTCCAAGGTCCCTATAGTCTCCGCCGTGGGGCATGAGACCGATTTCACCATAGCCGATTTCGTGGCGGATAAGAGGGCCCCGACGCCGACCGGGGCCGCCGCCATAATCCTGAGGGACAGGGCGGACGGCAGGGGAGACATCAGGTCCCTGTCGATGAGGATGGACCGCGCCCTGTACGCAGCCGTAGGCGAGGCGAAGGCGGATTACGAGATACTCTCGGCCAAGATATCGCCTTCAAGGGCCATGGAGGCCGTGGGGATGGAGTCTATGCGCCTGGACGACCTGTTCGCCAGGGCGGGCAGGGGGCCCAGGGACATCCTGTCGGAGATGACGTCCAGGTTCGGCATAGCCGCATCCAAGCTGCTCCCCTCCAGGCTGGCTGAGCGCGTGGAGAATATGCGCGGAACCATGGAATCATCAATTTCCTCCATTCAGCGCGACGCATTGCATTCATTGGAATCGTCCAGGGCCCGCCTGGACAGCATCGGCAAGCGTCCCATGAGGGGCGCCGCATCATCCATCGAAAAGGCCGCGAAGGACCTGGGGTCCAT
>CAMMYR010000154.1 GCA_946528255.1 uncultured Methanomicrobiales archaeon
CGAGATCGCCGCCCACGAGTTCTTCAAGAAGGTGGCCGACAACGCCACAGAGGTGTTCCTCAACCGCCCCGAGCTCATAGGCATCCTCATCGGCGGTCCCGGAGCCACCAAGGACTTCTTCGTCAAGGAGGAGTACCTGCACCACGAGCTCAGGAAGAAGGTCATCTCCCCGCTGGTCGATACCGGCTATACCGACGAATCCGGCCTCAGGGAGCTGGTCGAGAACGCGAAGGACATCATCGTGGATGTCCGCCTGACCGAGGAGAAGGAGTACATGCAGAGGCTCTTCCGCGAGATCAGGAAAACCGACGGCGGGCTCTCCTGCTACGGAGAGGACGACGTCAGGAACGCCGTGGACATGGGAGCGGTCGACATGCTCCTGCTGTCCGAGTCCCTGGACAAGCGCAGGGTCACCGTCCAGTGCAACTCCGGCCACACCAGCGAGCTGACCGTCAAGGATGCGGACGAGAAGATCCTCTGCCCCCAGTGCGGCATGTCCTGCCAGGTCACCAGGGACGAGGACCTCATCGACGATTTCTTCGAGAGGGCCGAGGCTTACAACTCCAACGTCCAGATCATCTCCCCAGACTCGGAGGAGGGGGACATGCTGATGAGGGCTTTCGGGGGCATAGCCGCCCTGCTCAGGTACAAGGTGAATTGAGATGTCCGTCATGGATGATTTCGTGAAACAGGTCCGCAATGCGATCGCGGGCGCTCTGGGAGCGGATGCATCCCAGCTCCCCGTGGACACCAGCGGGAAATCCGGTGCGGATGCGGCGGTGCCGCTGTTCGCGGTCGCCAAGGCGCAGAAGGCCAACCCCATGGAGTTCGCCTCCGCAGCCGCCGGGAAGATCGCCAAAGGCGGCCTCATCGACCATGTCGAGGCCGTCAACGGCTACGTCAATTTCTACATCGATCCCGTCGCCATGACCTCCGCGGTCATGGAGGAGATCGTATCCAAGGGCGCCGCATACGGGCGCCACCCCTCCACCGGCCAGAGGGTCAACGTGGAGCACACCTCCACCAACCCCACCGGACCCATACACGTGGGCCGCGCCAGGAACCCCATCATCGGGGACACGCTGGCCAGGGCCCTGAAGAGGTGCGGCCACGATGTAACCACCGAGTACTACGTGAACGACGTCGGGAAGCAGGTGGTCGTCCTCACCTGGGGCGTCAACAACGTCACCGACGCCGAGGCCGAGGAGGAGAGGGAGGAGCACGCCCGCACCATCGGCCAGAACGAGAAGGAGAGGGACAAGACCGACCACAGGCTGGTCGCCAACTACCGCGTGGCCAACAAGAGGATGGAGTCCGATGATAAGGTCCAGGCCCAGATCTCCGAGATGCTCAGGGGATTCGAGGCAGGGGATGCCGGCGTCATCGCGGACGTCAGGCACACCGCCGAGATCATGCTCAGCGGTCTGAAGGAGACCCTCGGCGCCATCAACGTCACCCTCGACAGGTACACTTGGGAGTCCGGTTACATCGCCGACGGCTCCGCCCAGAAGGTCGTGGCCGACCTCAAGAAGTCCAAGTACGCCGGGGAGACCGAGGACGGCGCATGGTTCGTCGACCTGGCCGATTTCGGCATCAAGGGCAAGAACACCAAATTCACATTCACCAGGTCCGACGGGACCACCCTGTACACCACCAGGGACATCGCCTACCACCTGGACAAGTTCACCAGGGCCGACAGGGTCATCGACGTCCTGGGCGAGGACCAGAAGCTGGGCTCCAAGCAGCTCTGCTCGGTACTGGAGATCCTGGGCTCGGAGAAGCAGCCCGAGCCCCTGTTCTACGCCTTCGTCTCCCTCCCGGAGGGCAAGATGTCCACCAGGAAGGGAGTGGTCGTCTACCTGGACGACCTCATCGACGAGTCCGTCGAGAGGGCCTATCAGGAGATCAGAAAGAGGCGCACGGACATGCCCGAGGACAGGATGAGGGAGATCGCCCGCATCGTCGGTATCGGCGCCGTCAGGTACAACATCGTCAGCGTCCAGCCCGAGAAGCAGTTCGTCTTCAAGTGGGAGGACGCCCTCAGCTTCGACGGGAACTCCGGGCCCTACCTCCAGTACGCCCACGCCAGGGCGTGCAGCGTCATCAGGAAGGTCGGGGATTTCAAGAAGTGCACCGACGCCTCCAAGCTCACGCACCCCAGCGAGACCGCTCTGGTCAAGTCCCTCGCCAAGTACGGCGAGGTCCTGAAGGCCGCGGGTGACAACAGGAAGGTCCACGTTCTGCCGGAGTACGCCCACGAGGTCGCCGCCGCGTTCAACAAGTTCTACGCCGACGTCTCCGTCCTCGGGGAGCCGGACAGGAAGGACGCCAGGCTCACGCTCGTGGATTGCACCAGGACCGTCCTGGCCGATGTGCTGGACTGCCTGGGCATGGGCGCTCCCGAGGAGATGCGATCATGGAGATACGCCCCGTCCGCCTCAAGGATGTGGAGGCGGTCCGCGAGCTGGAGATCTCCTGCATAAGGGAGTACTTCGCCGCCACCCTCGAGAACAGGTGGGAGGACCTCCCGCAGGATTGGAAGGACAACCTCGGGGCCAGCAGCAGGAATCATTTCAAGGCGTACCTGGACAGCGGATTGTCCCTGGTGGCGGAGGAGGACGGCGAGATCGTAGGATTCATCTTCGCCCAGATGCTGCACCACGTCTTCGACGAGGAGAACGTGGTGTGGATAGAGAACATGGGCGTCCACCCGTACATGCGCCGCAACGCCATCGGCTACAAGCTCCTGAGGGAGTGCGCCAGGATCGGCAGGGAGAAGGGTGCCACCGTGGTCCACAGCATGATCCAGGAGGACAACGCCCCCTCGATAATGCTCCACAAGAAGCTCGGTTTCTTCATGGACAGGCGCCAGGTTGCGCTCCTTGACCTCAGGGACGATAAGCTCAGGCTCTGAGCGATAGAATAATAGAAGGGGGCCGGAGCCCCCGGTTTAAAGGGATCGCTCCTTCTTCCCGGCCTTGTACTTCTTCCTCTCGGTGGAGGAGGCCTTGGGCTGGGTTCCCTTCTTGCCTTCGGCCTTGGCGGCCATCTCGGCCTTCCTCTGGGCTTCCAGCTCCTCGAAGGTCATGGTCTGCTCCTTGTTCTTCTTCTCGGAGTTCTCGCGCATCTTCATGAACACGATGATGAGGATGGCGATGACGGCGACCACGATGATCGCATAGGTGGTCCAGTTGGACAGG
>CAMMYR010000155.1 GCA_946528255.1 uncultured Methanomicrobiales archaeon
ATTCGCTTGAATCTGACGGGATAGAGGTCGTCGGATGCGGATCCACCTCCGCCTCATGCCTCGTCCCGAAGGTCGAGGGGAAGCTCCCCTCATCATCCGGATGCGACGCCGTGGTCGTCCTCGCCTGTTCCATCGGTTCTGCATGTGCCAGCATGTGCACGGACGCCGCAGTGGTGAATCCCGTGCGCACTTTCGGGCAGGGATATATGGACGCCTCCGGCGAGCCTGTGGCGGTCCTCCCGGAGGGCGATGTCCCGCTCTCGGAGCTGGCATCCCGCGAGGGGCTGACCGCCGGGGCGTTCAAATGATATACTTGTTCTCGGATAGGCACGCAGTGAGTACATGATATTGCACGATCTTTCCAAGGACAGGGTGACTCCCGAGAAGTTCACCGCCGTCATCGAAATCATGAAGGGATCCAAGGTCAAGTACGAGATCGACGAGGAGACCGGCCTGCTGGCCCTCGACAGGATCCTCTCCACCTCCGTCCAGTACCCCTGGAACTACGGCTACATCCCCAGGACGTTCGCCTTCGACGGAGACCCCCTGGACATACTGCTGGTCTGCTCCGAAACCATCCTCCCCAACACCCTGGTGGAGTGCAAGCCCATCGGCCTGCTGAAGATGATCGACGGCGGGGACCAGGACGACAAGGTCATCTGCGTCGCCACCAAGGACCGCTTCTTCAAGGACTTCGACAGCATCAACCAGCTCCCCAAGCACCTCACCGAGGAGATCCGCCACTTCTTCTCCGTCTACAAGGCGCTCGAGGGCAAGGTCACCGAGGCCAAGGAGATGCTGGACGCAGACGCCGCCCGCGACATGATCAAGGTCTGCAAGCAGCGCTACGACGAGAAGTTCCCCAACATGTGACCAAGGGCCCGCATCCAGCGGACCCAGTCCCAAACCCTTTCCCCTTCTTACTATAACGTGCGTGATTATCCTTATATAGGACCTGCCTATTGGAGCACAGAGATAGAGGGCTAACCATGTATATGCTCACAGAGGTCGAAAAAGTCGTCCGCATCCCGCCTAAGATGCTCAAAGAGGACATCTCCAGCGTCATCGACGAGCTCACCGGATACGATTTCGAGGGTCGCCTCGGGGACGACAAGCAGTTCACCATCCTGGTGAAGAACGTCCAGCCGGTCGGACCCGGGCGCATCGTCCACGGCGACGGTTCCGTGTTCCAGACCGTCAGGTTCGAGCAGGTGGTATTCAAGCCCAAGGACAACGAGATCATCGAGGGTGTCGTCGTCGAGATCCTGAAGTTCGGCGCCTTCGTCAGGTTCGGACCCCTGGACGGGCTTCTCCACGTCAGTCAGATCATGGATGACCGCGTGGACATCGACGAGACCAACCAGAGGCTCGTCGGTAAGGAGACCGGCAGATTCCTCGCCGTCGGCGACAAGGTCAAGGCGAGGGTCGTCAGCGTCGACCTCAACGAGAAGAACCCCCAGGACAGCAAGATCGGTCTCACCATGCGCCAGCCCGGACTCGGAAAGCTCGAGTGGCTCGAGGAGGACCGCAAGAAGAGGAAGGAGAGTGCAGAGCGATGGCAGGACCCGTACTCAGAGCATGCAAGAACTGCAACTTCATCGAGGATGAGGCGCACGACAAGGACTGGAAGAGCAGGGGATACGCCTGCACCCGCTGCGGCGGCGAGACCACCAGGGAGTGGCAGGGCCTGCTCGCAGTAGTCGACTTCGAGAAGTCGGCGATCGCCAAGGAGATGGGAATCTCCGAGAACGGCAGATACGCACTCAGGGTGCGCTGATAAATCATGTTCGAGAAAGACCTGGTGCTCCCGGAATCGGGAAGGCAGGCTTTCAAGGAACCGCTCGGTAGGGAGCTGGCCGATGACGAGGCCGCATCCCTCGGGGCGGGAAACGCCTTAGTGACCGTCGGGGACGTGGTATCCCTGACGTTCAGGAAGATCGGCGTCTAGCCGTTCCTGTCGGTATACGACGGGATGACCGAGCGCCGGGAGATGACCGAGTTCGCCAGGCTCGTCGAGAACGAGCCCAAGACCGTCGTCTCGAACCCCGCGGGTAGGATAACCGCCGAGATGGCGGCTGCCATCCGCGGATGCATGGAAGGGTCCGGAGGGATCATCCGTGTGGAAGGGGAGGAGGATCTGGCATTGCTGCCGTGCATCCTCTGCGCCCCCGACGGCGCGGAGATCGTCTACGGGATGCCCGGGAAATGCATGATGCTCGTCACCACGGACGAGACCACCAGGAAGAGGGCCGCGGGATACGTGGCTTCAATGGAGGAAATAGAATGAAAATGGAGATAACCCAGAAAAAAGAGAACCCTCTGGTCAAGAGGACCGAGGTCTATTTCACGATCGATCACAACGGGGAGTGCACCCCCGGTAGGAACGCTGTCGCCGAGGAAGTCGCGAAGCAGATGAAGTCCAAGAGGGACTGCGTCGTCGTCGACTGCATCGAGTCCGTGTTCGGAAAGGGCATGTCCAAGGGCTACGCCAAGGTCTACGAGACCAAGGAGGCCGCTTTGGAGTTCGACAGGGAGTACCTGCTCAAGAGGAACGGCATCGAAGCCGCCAAGCCCGAGCCCGCCGAGGGCGAGGCACCCGCGGAGGAGTGAGCATGGCGAAGGCAGCAGCCCCCAAGGCCCCCATAAAGAAGTCCGACGCATACAAGGTCGAGGGCGACAAGGTCAGCAGGACCAAGCCCGTCTGCCCCAAGTGCGGACCCGGCACCTTCATGGCTACCCACAAGGACCGCGTTTCCTGCGGCCGCTGCGGGTACACCGAGAAGAAGAACTGAGAAGGATCCATTTCATTCGCCTCCACCCTCTCATCCGGAGGCTCAGGATCGCCGGGGCGCAACCCGCCCCGGCACAATTCCTTCTTCAGAAAAACACCAACCATCATTATTGGACTCGTAGTATAGCTTGGATAGCATGGAGGCCTCCGGAGCCTCAGACTCGGGTTCGAATCCCGGCGGGTCCGCTTCAGATTCGAGTTCGAATCCCCACGTGGACATTTAAATAGTACAATGTACTACATATTATCTGTGATCAAATGGCATTCTCGATAAGACTCACTGAAGATGAAGAAATCCTAGCTAGAAGATACGCAGCCTTGATGGGCGTTTCCATGGGTGAGGCCTTCAAACAGGCCCTCTTCGAGAAGATCGAGG